>JAZSJI010000193.1:0-6864 GCA_045534235.1 Candidatus Flemingiibacterium sp.
TCGAAGGTGTAAGCACAGTAATGTGTTCAGCTGATCGATACTAATAGACCGAGGGCTTGAACTTCAAGTTTGTTCTATACTAAACTTGAGTTTCGTTAATAGTTCGTTTCTCACCCCTACCCTTTATTTGGTTCTCAATGAGCATTTGAAAAGCCGCTACTAACGTAGCGGTTTTTTTGTTTGCTTTGTTTAGGCTGCTTCACAAATTATTTTATTTTTTATCTTCTCAAAAATACTTATGTAAAAATTCAATATCCCTCACAAAACCGCGACACAGCGTACATTTCGCGCGGTATCACTTTTAACGTCATAGCGCACACGCCATATACTTCTATTAGGCGGCGACACGCTCGCCGTCAAAATTAAGGAAAGAAGTTGGTCTTTTGACAGAGAAGGATACCCGTCTCTTCTCCGAAGCGAGAATAGGCGAAAAATTCCCGATCGCAATGGCGTACGTGCGCTGGCAGGAGCTTGGCAAGATGTATCAGCCTGAGCTCTCACTTGTGCGCGGTACGCTTTTTCCCGATCTCGACAAGCCTTTCATGGGCAAGACCGTGAGCGGAGGTTGTAAGAGATGAAGCACGAAAATATGAACGAGTACGCGCTCCCGTTTGCTGCTTGGGAGCTGCGGCTCTATCTTGATACCCACCCCGAGGATGAAGCGGCACTTCGCGAATACCGTCGCCTTTGCGCTATGTCCGGCGGACACTGCAACTACGCGTGTCACACTCACGACGTGCACGCCGTACCGTACGGTACAACCGGCGCGGTAAGCGGTAGTGGCTGTGATGCGACAGCAGGGCGCGGTAACGGCGGCGGCAACTACGGCGGCAATCGCTGTGATGGTGGCAACTACCGTGCGGCGCGCGCCGAAAACGGCGGCAACGGAAACGGCTGTGGCTGCGGCGGCGACAATAATGATAGCGGAACTGCGAACGGCTACAACGTATGGAGCTGGGTTGACGGACCGTGGCCGTGGGAAATTGGAGCAAACGGAGGTGGCTGCTGATGTGGATCTATGAGAAAAAGCTGCAGTATCCGATAAAGATAAAAAATCCCAATCCGAAGCTTGCGCAGATAATAATATCGCAGTACGGCGGACCGGACGGCGAGCTTGGTGCATCGCTTCGCTACCTCAGCCAACGCTACAGCATGCCGTACGACCGCGCGAAGGCGGCACTTACGGACATCGGTACGGAGGAGCTTGCGCATCTCGAGATGGTGGGCACGATCGTCCATCAGCTCACTCGCAATCTCTCGCCTGATGAAATCGAAAAGCAGGGCTTTGGCACCTACTTCGTCGATCACACAACGGGTGTATATCCGCAAGCGGCGTCGGGTACGCCTTGGAGCGCGGCGATGATGCAGGTCAAGGGCGATCCCATAACCGACCTCCACGAGGATATGGCGGCGGAGATGAAGGCAAAGACGACGTATGACAATATTCTTCGCCTTTCCGACGATCCCGACGTGAACGACGTTATAAAGTTCCTGCGTCAGCGCGAGATAGTACACTATCAGCGCTTTGGCGAGCTGCTTCGCAACGTGCAGGATAACCTTGATTCGAAGAATTTCTTCGCGATCAATCCTGCGTTTGACAAGAAGGCTAAATAAAACGATCCGACACCGAAAACGGTGTCGGATTTATTTTTGTTAAATTAAACTGCCTATAGAATTTTCAGCGAGGGATAGGAGGCGGCGAATTTTTTTGCGGCGTCGTTTTCGCTTATGAGATAATCTACGTCGAGAAGGGTACATTGCTTATATGCCGAGCGAGTTCCGAATTTTTCGCTGTCGCACAAAAATATCTTCTTTGCGGAATTTTTCAGCATAGAATTTCTCAAAGTAACCTCTTCACGGGTACAGTCGGAGATGGTTCCGTCGTCGGACAATGATTTTGTGGAGAAAAACACCATATCTGCGTACGTGTTTTCGAATATGCTCTCTGCATCGGCACCGATAAGACAGCTCCGATTTTCCGGACTTAAAAATCCCCCCGAAGCCATTACCTTGATGCTCGAGTTCGATAACAGGCACAGTATTTCGATATTGTTCGTAATAACGGTTAATGAGCTTCGGTTTATTATTTCATTGGCAAGGTAGAACGAGGTTGAGGATTGGTCTAAAAATATAACGCTGCCTTCCTTGATAATTTTTCCCGCTTTTTTGGCAATCGCGTTCTTTGCCTCGATGCTGTGGTGGGATCTTTGGTCGAATGAAATTACGCCTGAAAAATTGGTTACCAATTCAGCACCACCGTACGTTCTCCTGATAACGCCTCTGTTTTCGAGCGCCGTCAGATCGCGTCTTATGCTTGACTCGCTTGCGTAAAGCTTTTCGCAAAGCTCCTTTACAGTTATAAATCTGTCCTCACATTTTAAAATATTCAGTATTTCTCTCTCGCGTTCGTTTTTTAGCATATTCTGTCCTCTTTTGTGACTGATGTTGACTGTTCTTCAAAACATCGTGTTAAATTGCCGAGTTTTTGACCGATTTGCGAATGATTATTGATTTATGTTGATGATAGTATTATAATATAAATATCAAAAAAAGTAAAGCCCCAAAATTAAAAAGGAGAAATATTTGTGGATATCAACAATATTTTACGCGGAGTAGAATGCTCCTGCGGTAAGACCCACCATTGCGATATAGAATACGTATACATAGAGAGCGGAGCGATTTCAAGACTGACCGGGCTCTGCGAGCAAAACAAAAATATTCTGATCGTTGCAGATGAGAATACGTATCTCGCGGCGGGAGAGCGAGTTGAAGCCGCGCTTTGCGGCAAAGCTTTCAAAAAGGTTATCTTCAGCGGTAAAACGGTACTTATACCCGACGAAGCCGCGATAGCCAGAATAAGAGAGGATTTGGCTGATGCTGACCTGATTTTGGGCGTAGGCTCCGGCGTAATTCAGGATCTGTGCAAATACGTATCCTTTTTTGAGAAGATACCATATATGATAGTTGCCACGGCTCCGTCTATGGACGGATACGCGTCGACCGGCGCGGCGATGATTTTGAAGGGAATGAAGGAAACCGTTGCGGCAGGCTTGCCGAGAGCCATTATTGCCGACGTGGACGTTTTAAAAGAGGCTCCCATTGAAATGATTAAAGCCGGATACGGCGATATTATCGGAAAATATTCCGCGCTGTGCGACTGGAAATTAAGCCGCGCCGTAAACGGTGAATATTTCTGTCAGTATATTTACGACACTACATATCAGATGATAAAGAATACTCTCGGTACGGCAAAAGGTCTTTTGGAGCGCAGTGCCGAAAGCGTCAAGGCACTCACCGAGGCACTTGTAATTGTGGGTATTATGATGAGCTTTGCCGGCTCGTCCCGCCCTGCATCGGGAAGCGAGCATCATTTGTCGCATTTCTTTGAAATTGTGGGAATTGTAAATAATGAGCCGTATTTTGTGCACGGCATTGACGTTGCTTACTCAACCGTTATTACGGCGGAGATAAGGGAGAAATTGTTAAAATCAGCCTTTCCGGACAGCGTATACCGCCCCGTAAGAGAGGATTACGTTAAAAAGATGGAGCAAATATATAAATCCGTTGCAGACGGCTGCATCGCGCTTCAGGACAAGGTGGGCAATTATGCGACGGACAGAAGCGGTATATACAAGCAAAAGGAAGCAGAAATAAGGGAAATCCTATCCGAGATGCCAAGCGCCGATGAGATCAAGGAGATGCTTTGCCTTGTAGGACTTGATATGAACGAGTTTTACGGTATGTACGGCTCGGAGAAAATAAACACCGCTATTTTGTACGCGAAGGATCTGAAGGACAGATACACCGTTCTTTGGTGTAACTACGATATGCTTGGAGGATGTTAAATGGACTATTCAAAAATTAAGGTTATCGCTATGGACCTTGACGGAACGCTTACCCAGCATAAGCAGCCGCTTGATGCGGCGCATAGGGAAGCGCTTGATAAGCTCTCGCAAAAATACAAGCTTTTGATGGTGGGCGCAGGGCAGGTTATGCGAATCTTCAATCAGCTACAGCAATTTCCGATCGACGTAATCGGCAACTATGGCTTACAGTACGGCGTATACAATGCCGCGACAAAAAGCATTGATATAATCCGTGATCTGCAATTCCCCGTAGAGGTGGATACGGTTTCGCAGAAGGTTACGCTCTTGAGAGAAAAGTACGGCTACACGGATTTTGCCGGCGACAACGTTGAGTTTCACCCGTCGGGCTGTGTAACGTTCCCCCTTCTTGGCACGAAGGCAAGATCGGAGGACAAGCTTGCATTTGACCCCGACAGAGTCAAAAGAAGAAAGATATACGACGACGTCGTGCGTACCTTTTCGGAGTACACGGTTTTCGTTGGCGGATCATCTTCCTTTGATATGGCGCCGATGCCGTACAATAAATATCATGCCCTTGACGTTTATTGCACGGAGAACAATTTAAAGCACGAGGAGGTCGTTTACATAGGCGATGACTACGGCCTTGGCGGAAACGATGAGTCGGTCTACAAATCGGATTTCCCGTATCTCACGATAGACGATTACAGGGATTTTCCCGAAATTATCAAAGTGCTTTTATAAACAGAAATGACAATCTCTATATAAGGGATTGTCATTTTTATTTTTTTGTGCTATAATAGGGTCAGAAAATAAAACGGAGGTAATACCGTGAAAATAGATTTTTCGAATCCGAGTTGGCAGGGCGACCTTCGCGTTGCGTACACGTTCCGCCACAGCGAAACGCCTGAATTTACACAGCGAGGCGACTGTGTCGAGGGCGGCGCAAACGACGCACACCAAGAGGGCTTCGACGCTATCGCGCTTTTGTCAAACGCGCGCTTTTCGGGCACGGCACACGCTACTCTCACCTGCGCGTTTGAGGACTGCGGCTGTGCGGAAATAATAATCGTACCCGAAACAACGCTTTGCCCTGACGGTGCCGAGCGCTACGGCGCTTGCTACGAGGTTGTGCTTTACAAGGACGGTATAAACATCTGGCGGCATTTTCGCGAGGACGGCAAGTGTCATTGGCACAAGCATCTCGGCGTACTGTTTGACATCACCGAAATGGACAAGCACACGCTTGACGTGACCGTGAAGGACGGCTATATTGACGTGCGCGTTGACGCTATGGAAATCTCCGTGCGCGTCGACGATATATTTGATAGCTTCAACTTGGGCTTTGCGGTCTGCGAGGGCGTCGTACGCCTTTACGAGGGTGAGATAGGTTTGCCCGAGGATAAGCGCGACGAAAATGAGCTTGAAAAAATGGACGAGTTCTTCGAGCGCCGACTTGACGGATACGACGAGCATATGCTTCGCGATATTGAGGGTGCAAAGGAATTCTATCCCTTTACGGCGAGTCTTTTGCCGATGGATGCGGATGCGGCGGTGCTCGACCTTGGCTGCGGCACGGGACTTGAGCTTGAATATTATTTAAGGCTCAATCCGAGCGCGCGTGTTACGGGCATTGATATGTCCGCGCTTATGCTTGCGAAGCTTATGCAAAAGCTTGGAGAATACAACGTCACCACGGTATGCGGCTCTTACTTTGACTTGCCGCTTGGCGAGGGGATGTACGACGCGGCGGTGTCTGTGGAGTCGCTCCATCATTTTAAGAAGGAAGATAAGGTGGCGCTTTACAAAAAGCTTCACGCCGCGCTGAAGGACGGCGGCTACTTTGTCCTCACCGATTACATCATCGACTCAAACGAGGAAGAAGCGGTACATATGCGCGAGTTCGCGCGCCTTCGCGGACTGCAAGGTAAGAACGACGGGTGCATCTATCACTACGACACGCCGCTTACCGCGCTTCACGAATGTGAGGCACTTCGCGAAGCAGGATTTTCGGCAGTAGAGGTATTAAAATGCTTCGAGGGCACCAAAATAATAAAGGCAACAAAATAAAAAACGGAGATATTATGTCAAAATTTGATGGAATTTTAATATGCACCGATCTTGACGGCACGCTTATCGGAAGCGACCATGTCATATCGAAGGAAAATCTTGATGCGATAGAATATTTCAAGAGCGAGGGTGGCTCGTTTACGTTTGTAACGGGACGCGTCCCTATGACGACGGGTGAGCTTTGTGCGACGGTACGCCCGAATGTGCCGATAGGCTGTATTAACGGAGGCGCGATATTCGATCACGAAAAGAAGGAGTACATCTGGCTTCAAGCGCTTGACGCAGAGGCGAAGGACGTAATCGATTTCGTGGCTGAAAATATGCCCGATATGGGTATTCAGGCGAATACCGCGGACAATATATATTTCAGTAGAAACAATTCGGCGACCGAATATTTCAGAGAGAGAACGGGATTCCCGAATAACGAGAAGCACTACCGCGACATCGATGAGCCGATTTCGAAGGTGCTTTTCCTCAGCATGGAAAATGAGCGCATACTTGCGCTTATCGAGCTTCTCAAAACGCATCCCGATTACGACAAATACGACTTCATCCGCTCGGAGGCTTCGCTCTACGAGCTTTTGCCGAAGGGTAATAGCAAGGGAAACGTAATGACGCGCCTTGCAGAGTATCTCGGCATCGATATGAACAAGACCGTCGCGATAGGCGACTACGACAACGACGTTTCGATGCTTCGCGCGGCGAAGCTCGGTGTTGCCGTAGCAAACGCCGTCGAGTCCGCAAAGGCGGCGGCTGATATGATCACCGTAAGCAACGACGAGCACGCGATAGCAAAGGTGATACACGATCTCGACAGTGGCGCTATCGTACTATAACAACAAAAAGCACTTATGGCAGCGTAGGATGTTCTTAGAGGAGAAATAAATACGAGGATTTATATGAAAGAGGTAATAGATCATTACGACAAATTGATAGATGAGAATAATGACCCCATCCGTGACCCCAAGCC
>JAZSJI010000183.1:0-2861 GCA_045534235.1 Candidatus Flemingiibacterium sp.
TACACGCTTATAACCAAAGGCGATCGCGTTGAGCTTGAGCCCGAAAAATATTGGGAGATGTTCACCGAAGCGTATTCCGAGATCAAATCGGAATACAAGGTAGACGCGCTTTCCATCGACACGCAGTGCGAAACCCTCATCGTAACCGATGAGGGCGGCACTCCGCTTTATAACGCTATCGTGTGGCTCGATAACAGGGCTACCAAAGAAGCCGAAAAGATAAACGAAAGGTTCGGCGTCAAGACGGTCTACGAGGTAACCGGTCAGCCCGAGATCACCGCAACGTGGCCCGCGTGCAAGCTTATGTGGCTTCGTGACAACGAGCCTGAGGTATTCTCCAAGGTAGGCAAAATATTCCTTCTTGAGGATTATCTGCTTTACAGGCTCACGGGTGAGTTCGTGACCGAAAAAACGCTTCAGTCCTCTACCATCTACCTCGACATCCGTGAGGGCAAGTGGTGGGACGAGATGCTTTCGTTCATCGGCGTTAGCAAAGAACAGCTTCCGCGCCTTCTTGACAGCGCAGAGGTTATCGGCACGTATGACGGCACTACCGTCGTATCGGGCGTTATGGATCAGGTTGCAGGCTCTATTGGAGCCGGCGTTGTCGACAGCTCCGTTGTCAGCGAGATGACGGGTACGACAATGGCTATCGTCGTTCCGACGGATAAGTTCCCGCCCTACGTAGAGGACAGCCGTGTTCCCTGCCACGTCAACTACGACGGCAACTATTGCCTTCTCACGTGGACGCCCACGGCAGGAATCGCGCTCAAGTGGTTCAAAAACAACTTCTGCGAGAATCTCTCCTTCCGTGAGCTTGACGAGATTGCAAGCAAGGTTGAGCCCGGCTGCAGTGGACTTACTTTTATGCCATATCTTTGCGGAAGTATTATCCCAAAGTATAATCCCGACGCGCGCGGTGCATTCCTCGGTCTTACCATGGAGCACGGCAGAGCGCACGCAGTACGCGCCATTTTGGAATCCGTTGCGTTTATGCTCGAGGAAAACCTCGAGTACTTAAACGTCGAGTGTGACGAGATACGCTCTATGGGCGGCGGTGCTTCGAGTCCGCTTTGGTGTCAGATAAAGGCAGACGTCACGGGCAAAAAGATTGTAACGCTTGAGAGCGCAGAATCCGCTTGTCTTGGAAGCGCAATTGTTGCAGGCGTCGGCGCAGGCGTTTATGAAAGCGTCAAGGCGGCGTGCAGCAAGCTTATCAAAACAGCAAAAGAATACTCCCCGAGCGGCGCTGACTACAAAGAAGCGTACGCAAGATACAAAAATAATGAGGAGATTATTGTATAATGATTAAAACAGCATTTATTGGCTTTGGCGAAGTAAATACGCCAAAGGAAGTTATCGTAAGAAAGTGCGCAAAGGCTGAAGCCGACCTCAAGGCAGCAGGTATTGAGCTCGTCGCAAGCGTTTATCCCGTAACCGACGATTATGAGGAAAAGGACGTAAACGCGGCTATCGCGGCACTTAAGGGCAAGGACTTTGACTCTATGGTAATCTGCATCGCAGGTTGGATTCCTACTCACGCAGTAGTTAAGGTTTGCGAGCAGTTCAAGGAAAAGCCTATGGTTCTTTGGGGCCTTTGCGGCTGGATGGAAGGCGACAGACTCGTTACCACCGCAGATCAGGCAGGCACAAGCGCACTTCGCAAGGTATTTAAGGACCTTGGCTTCACCTTTAAGTACGTTTACGACATTATCGGCAAGCCCAGCAAGGTTGACGTTGTTGCCGACTACTGTGCGGCTGCATCTGCGGCTAAGGCTCTTCGCTCTGCGAAGGTCGGTATGGCAGGCTACCGCGATATGAACCTTTACGGCACCCTTTACGACGGCACTTCTCTTAAGAGAGTTGTCGGTCCCGAGATTGAAACCTTCGAAATGCTCGAGATGCAGCAGAGATACGACAAGATCACCGCTGAACAAAAGGATGCGGTTATCAAGAACGCGATGAGCAAGTGGAACTTCCTTAAAGAGGCAAAGCGTGAGAGTCTTGAAATGGCTACCGGCTACTACCTCGCAGTAAAAGAGATTATCGACGAGCGCGGCTACAAGGCGATTTCCCTCAAGGACGTTGACGGTATGAAGAAGCTTTGCGGCTTCCCGCCTGCGCCTATCTTTATGCTCCTCTCCGACGAGGAAGGCGTTTCTACCATTCCCGAGAACGACTGCCTTGGAAATGTAACTCAGCTTATGGTTAAATTCCTTACCGGTCAGTGTGGCGCTTACCTCGAATTCTACGAGTTCTTCGAGGACAGAGTTATCGCAGGCGTACCGGACTATGTTCCTGCAGAGGTTACTCTCGGCGAAACTCAGGTTCTCCCTGCAGCTTTCGGTGAGCTTAACGAGGGCATTCTCAACGTATCCAAGGTTAAGACCGGCGAGCTTACTATGTGCAGACTCTTTACCGATAACGGTAAGTACTTCATGCACATGGTCAAGGGTGAGGGTGTTACCCCGAGAAAGTGGGAGGAGTGCGGTTGGACACAGCCTGCCCCTCAGCTCCCCGGCCTTGAAATAATTATGGATGACACAGAAAAGTTCTGCCAGAACGTAATGTGCCAGCACTACATCATTTCCTACGGCGACAATACACGCAAGATTGCTGATCTTTGTTCCATTCTCGGAATTGAGATAATATAACACCATACCATTACACCCCCTCGTGGGGTGTAATGGTGCTTATTTTAGGAGTTAATAATGAACGTAAAAGATTTCACGCAGAAATATATGAGCGACTTTTATGCTACGCTCAAAGAGCTTTGTCTTATCCCGGCGCCGTCGCCCCACGAGGAGCTGCGTGCCGAGTATTGCAAAAATTGGCTTGAAGCAAACGGCGCAAAAGGTGTT
>JAZSJI010000010.1:0-4082 GCA_045534235.1 Candidatus Flemingiibacterium sp.
CTCCGAGGTGTGCGACGGTGCTATACAGCTTCTTCGCCGCCCCGAAACTCCCGTTGATAAGATGCTCGATATAATCAAAGCCCCCGATTTTCCGGGCGGCGCGTACCTTATCTACGACCGCGACAAGATGCGCGAGGTTATGCTGACGGGACGCGGCGCTGTCACGCTTCGCTCGCGTTACAGCTACGATAAAAAGGACAACTGCATCGATATCACGCAGATTCCGTACTCGACGTCGATCGAGCTTATAATGAACCGCATTACCGACCTCGTAAAGGAGGGCAAGCTCAAGGAGATCACCGATTTCCGAGATGAGATTGACCTGTCGGGCTTCAAGCTGACTATCGACCTTCGCCGCGGTGTCGATCCTGACAAGCTTATGACCAAGCTTTTCAAGATGACGACTCTTGAGGACAACTTCAATTGCAACTTCAACGTGCTCATCGACGGCACACCGCGTCAGCTCGGCGTTATAGATATACTCAAGGAATGGATAAAATTCCGTATGACCTGCGTGCGCCGCGAGCTTTCGTTCGAGCTTAAAAAGAAAAAAGACAAGCTTCATCTCCTGCTCGGTCTTGGAAAGATTTTGCTTGACATTGACAAGGCGATAAAGATAGTACGCGAAACCGAAAAGGACGCCGACGTTGTTCCCAACTTAATGGAGGGCTTCGACATCGACGAAATTCAGGCTGAATATATCGCAGAGATAAAGCTGCGTTACTTAAATCGCGAGTATATCATCAACCGTATTAAGGAGATCGAGTCGCTTCAGGCGGAGATTGCAGAGCTCGAAGCGAAGATCGGCGACGATTTGAAGGTTCGCGAGCACATCGCAAACGAGCTTCGTGAGGTCAAGAAAAAGTACGGTATGCCGAGAAAAACCCAGCTTATCTATCCCGACGAGATCGAGGTCTATGAGCCCGAGAGCGAGGTTGAAAACTACAACGTGCGCGTATACCTCACGCGTGACGGCTACTTCAAGAAGATCACTCCGCAGTCGCTTCGCGGAAGCGACGAGCAAAAATTAAAGGACGGCGACGTTATCGTTTACGAGCAGGATACCGAGAACGTGGCGGAGCTTCTGTTCTTCTCCGACAAGGCGCAGTGCTACAAGGCGAAGGTGGACGATTTCGACAACGTGAAGGCGTCCCAGCTCGGCGACTATATCCCCGCGAAGCTTAATTTCGACGAGGGCGAAAGGGTGGCGGCTATGGCTGTCGTCACCGAGTATAAGGACGAATACGAGATGCTGTTCGTGTTTGAAAACGGCAAGGGCGTACGTGTGCCGCTGTCCGCTTATCAGACAAAAACCAACCGTAAAAAGCTTACTTCCGCATACTGCGAAAGCGTGCCGCTTGCGGGCGCTGTATTCCTTACCGCACCCACTGAAGTCCTTATTGCAAATAATGCGCACCGCGCAATCGCGATAAAGACGACACTCGTGCCGCAAAAGACCACCCGCAGCTCCGTCGGCGTACAGCTTATGCAGATGAAGCGCGGTCAGAATGTCGTTTCGGTTAGCGCGAATTACGCCGATAAGATCGCGAACCCCTCGAAATACAACAAGATAAAGATACCTGCGGCGTCCGTGCTTCTCGAGGAGTACGACGTTGACAAGATGCAGATACGCTTTGGCGAGGAAGACTAAAATGCACGACGTTGAATTAAAGCTGTGGAATGAGGGAAATATTCCTTATGGCACGGAAGGCGCAGACACCCCCAACACTATGCGCGGCTATCTCGCCGACACTGATAAGCCAACGACGACGGTGCTTGCGATACCCGGAGGCGGATATTGGTGCAGAGCGCCTCACGAGGGCGATCCTATGGCGAAGTTTTTTCACTCGCAGGGTTTCAACGCATTTGTCGTCGATTACCGAATAAAGCCGCACAAGCATCCCGCGCCGCTTTCTGACGCACAGAGAGCTATCAAGCTTATCCGCAAAAACGCGAAGGCGTGGAACGTTGATACCGACAGAATCGTAGTTATCGGATTTTCCGCCGGCGGACACCTTGCGGCGTCGTGCGGCGTGCTCGACGACGTTACGGCAGGCAGAGAGGGCGCAGACGAGATTGACCGCGAGAGTGCAAGACCAAACGGTATGGTGCTGTGCTATCCCGTCATTCATATGTTCGACGACTTCGGGCATCCCGGCTCACCCAAAAATCTTTGCGGCGACGACGCGAGCGACGAGATGCGTGCGTATCTGTCGCTCGAAAACCGAGTCAGCCCCGACACACCGCCTGCGTTTATCTGGCACACGTCGGACGACTCGTGCGTTAACGTCAAAAACTCGCTTGTATTCGGCGAGCGGCTTCGTGACAACGGCGTGCCGTTTGAGATGCATATTTATCCGCACGGTCCGCACGGACTTTCTATCGGACTTGATAACGACACGCTTCCGCATCTGACAGACGTGATGCTTGATTGGATAAAACGATACGTATAAGCACCTATATAATGGAGGCAGTATGGCAGGAATTTTCGAATATCTTAATTGGCGAGGGGATATCTCCTTTACGGCTGTACCGCTTTGTGACGCGGACAGGTTGATACTCGCCGAGCTTGCTTATATTGACCTTGGAGCAACTGACCCGAAGCCGCTCGATGAGCTTTGCCAAATGGCGCTTAAGCGGCAGACCGTAATCTCGGACAGCGGCTCGTCGCACTCACTTCTTCATCACAAGAAGGACGAAAAGCTGATGCTTGAGCTTATAAAATCGCCGCGCTTTTGTGAGATAAAGATCGGCTACTGCGAGTCGCGCTATTCCAAACGGCGTGAGGAACAGTTTGCCGCAATGACGGCATTTTTGCCAGGCGGCGAAGCGCTCGTTATATTCCGCGGCACCGATTGGACGCTCGTCGGCTGGAAGGAAGACTTCAATCTGACGTACTCTGACGAGCTTCCTGCCCAGAGAAGCGCGGTGGAGTATCTTACGAAAATCGCAGAGATACACGACGGCGATATTTACGTAACGGGCCACTCAAAGGGCGGCAATCTCGCCGTCTACGCGTCCGCGTTTGCACCGGAGAGCGTGTCCGAGCGCATTATAAACGTAACGAGCCTTGACGGGCCGGGATTTGACGAGAGGGTTATGAACTCTCCCGAATACGCGCGTATCAAGGACAGAGTGCACACCTATATGCCGAGTGCGTCTATCGTTGGCGCGATACTCTCACGCACGGGCAGGTTCTCGGTTATCGAAAGCCGCTCGCGCGGCTTTGCACAGCATATCCCGTACAATTGGGAGATAATGGGCGGCGGTTTCGTAACGGACGCACAGCGCGACGGAACCACACAGATAGCCGAGGTAGCGTTAAACGAGTGGATAAGCGGACTTGAGCCCGACGAGCGCAAAAAGTTTATAGACACCGTCTGGTCGGTGTTTGCAAACGCCGGAGTAGAGGAGCTTGGCGATCTTTTTGACGGCAAGAGCTCGCGCGCTATAATCAAGAATTACAACTCGATGGACGAGGAGTCAAGGACATATATTTCCGAAACGCTCGCGAAGCTTCGCGAGTGTGCGAAGGTGTCCTTCCGCGAGCTTCTGATTGAAGCAAAAAGCGATAAGACCAAGTCACTAATATCGTCAAATCAGATATCCGAATCAAAAAATGGCGGTCAAAAGTGTTGACGCTCTTGATGAAACGGATAATAGCAAAAAGCAACCACCTCACTTGGGTGGTTGCTTTTGTCTTATCAAATCACAAATCTGTGCTCGCCGCGGCAGAGGTACTGCTCTTTGTAGCGCACATTGTTGTCCGTGTCTATTTTCACGTTCAAAATTACCTTGTCGCCCTCGCGATGCCACTCGACGCCGATTCCGTCAGAATTACACTTAACAAAGCTTATGTCGTCGATAAATACAGGATCAAGCACGTATTCAAGACTGCCGATCTTCGCTTCGTCGAGCGCAATTCCGCCAAGTCGCTTGACAAGCCACGACATAAAATCGGAGAACATATGATGGTTTTTCGACTCCGTATTTTCCCAATATTCGCAAAGCGTGGTCGCGCCACACTCGATCCAATATTTGTATCCGGGATAGCCGTCAACGTTGATGATCTTGTAGGCGTA
>JAZSJI010000019.1:0-19170 GCA_045534235.1 Candidatus Flemingiibacterium sp.
CAGAATATTTGTTGAAAAGCAGCCTGCGCACGCAGTTGAAGCGAGATCGCTTTTTGCGGACATCCGCGAAAATCTTATGATCACCTCGCTTACGTCGCTTCGCGTGCTCAACCGCTACGACATCGAGGGAATCTCCGAGGAGATTTTTAACAAGGCGAAGAACACTATTTTCTCGGAGCCGCAGAGTGACATCGTTTTTGACGAGCTTGCGACGGCTTCAGGCGAGAAGGTTTTTGCCGTAGAGTATCTGCCCGGTCAGTTCGACCAGCGTGCCGATTCCTGCGCACAGTGCGTTCAGCTTATTACGTACGAGGACAGACCTGCAGTGCGTACCGCGAGAGTTTATGTTCTCTCGGGCGACGTTACCGACGCGGAGCTTGCAAAGATAAAGGCTTACGTTATTAACCCTGTCGAGAGTCGTGAGGCTTCGCTTGACAAGCCTGCAACGCTTGCTGAAAAGTTCGACATACCTACCACCGTTGAAACCATCGACGGCTTTATCGCGTACGGTGAGGACGAGCTCAAGGCATTCCTCAAGAAGTATGCGCTCGCTATGGATCTTGACGACGTCAAGTTCTGCCAGAGTTACTTTAAGGACGAGGAAAAGCGCGATCCTACTATCTCCGAGGTCCGCCTTATCGACTCGTATTGGTCTGACCATTGCCGTCACACCACGTTCCTTACCGCTATCGACGAGGTAAAGATTGGCGAGAAGTACATAGAGGACACCTATAACGATTACCTCGAAAAGCGCAAGTTCGTTTACGGCGAGCGCAAGAAGAATATCACCCTTATGGATATGGGTACGATCGCGGCGAAGTATCTCAAGAAGCGCGGCGTGCTTCAGAATATGGACGAGTCCGAGGAGATCAACGCCTGCTCGATCAAGATAAAGGTCGAGGTAGACGGCGAGCTTCAGGATTGGCTTCTCATGTTCAAAAACGAAACCCATAACCACCCCACCGAGATCGAGCCCTTCGGCGGCGCGGCTACCTGCCTTGGCGGTGCTATCCGTGACCCGCTGTCCGGACGTGCATACGTATATCAGGCGATGCGTGTGACCGGCTGTGCCGATCCGCGCGTTAGTGTTGCCGATACGATCCCCGGTAAGCTTCCGCAGTCCAAGATCACCCACGGTGCATCCGCAGGTTACTCGTCCTACGGTAACCAGATAGGCCTTGCTACCGGCGCGGTCTATGAATTATATCATCCCAACTACGTTGCAAAGCACCTTGAGATCGGTGCGGTTGTCGGCGCGGCACCCGAGTGCAACGTCGTGCGCGAGCGTCCTGCGGCAGGCGACGTTATCGTCCTGCTCGGCGGTAAGACCGGTCGCGACGGCTGCGGCGGTGCAACCGGCTCGTCCAAGGCGCATACTGCTGAGTCGCTTACGACCTGCGGAGCAGAGGTTCAGAAGGGTAATCCCCCCGAAGAGCGTAAGATTCAGCGTCTGTTCAGAAACGGCGACGTTACTCGCCTTATAAAGCGTTGCAACGACTTCGGTGCAGGCGGCGTATCCGTTGCTATCGGTGAACTTGCGGACGGTCTTGAGATTGACCTTTCGAGAGTCCCCAAGAAGTACGAGGGCCTTGACGGTACCGAGCTTGCGATCTCCGAGTCGCAGGAGCGTATGGCTGTCGTGGTTGCCCCCGAAAACGTAGAAAAGTTCCGCGAGTACGCTTCGCGCGAGAATCTCGAGTCCACCGTTGTCGCAACGGTAACCGAGGCTCCTCGCCTTAAGATGCTCTGGAACGGCAAATATATCATCGACCTCTCCCGTGAGTTCCTTAACTCCAACGGTGCAGAGAAGCACACCACTATCGAGATCACTCCCGTAAACGAGGACGGACTTCTCGACGGTTATGCGGCAACACTTGACACCGCGAATACCGAGGCGGCTATGCGTGAGCTTATTGCTGACCTCAACATCTGTTCGCAGAGAGGTCTTGTTGAGAAGTTCGACAGCTCGATCGGCGCAGGTACAGTTGTAATGCCCTACGGCGGTAAGTATCAGCTTACCCAGCCGCAGTATATGGCGGCGAAGATCCGCGTGCTTGAGGGCGAGACCGATACCACGTCCGTAATGGCGTACGGTTTCGATCCGTTCCTCTCCGAGAAGAGCCCCTACCACGGCGCGGCATACGCTGTCGTTGAGTCTGTGGCAAAGCTCGTTGCGGCAGGTATTGACTACAAGACTATTTACCTCACCTTCCAGGAATATTTCGAGCGCACGAACGGCAAGCCCGAGCGTTGGGGTAAGCCTATGGCGGCACTCCTCGGCTCGCTTAAGGCTCAGCTTGAACTTAACATCGCGGCTATCGGCGGAAAGGACTCTATGTCGGGTACGTTCGAGAATATCGACGTTCCTCCGACGCTCGTATCCTTTGCTATCGCTCCGATGGACGCAAAGAAGATTGTAACCCCCGAATTTAAGGCGGCAGGCGACAAGGTTTACTACTTTGCTCCTGCATACACCGAGGACAAGCTCCCCGACTTCGCATCGCTGCGTGACCTGTTCGAAAAGGTTTATGCTATTGCGGCAAGCGGCAAGGCGAAGGCTATCTACACCGTTGATGCCGGCGGCGTTGCCGAGGGCATTATGAAGATGAGCTTCGGTAACAGAATCGGCTTTAAGTCCGAGGGCATTGACGCAAAGAAGCTGTTTGCGCTTAACTACGGTGCATTCATCATCGAGTCGGCAGACGAGCTCGACGGTGAGCTTATCGGTTATACTACCGATGACGGAAAGGTAACTATCGGCGAGGCTTCTATCTCTATCACCGAACTTTCCGACGCTTGGGAAAACACCCTCGAAAAGGTATTCCCGACCAAAGCGGCAGAGGTTAAGGCTGAAACCACCGAGGCATTCACCTGCACCACTCGTGCGAAGGCTCACCACGCTGACAGCTTTGCAAAGCCGAGAGTGGTAATTCCCGTATTCCCGGGCCCGAACTGCGAATACGACACTATGCGCCGCTTCAACATGGCGGGCGCTCACTCCGATATCTTCGTGCTTCGCAATCTCGATGCGAAGGCGCTCGGCGATGCGGTTGACGAGTTTGTTTCGCTTATCGATAACGCGCAGATCCTTATGATCCCCGGCGGCTTCTCCGGCGGCGACGAGCCCGACGGCTCCGGTAAGTTCATCACGGCGGTGCTCCGCAATCCTCGCGTCAAGGAGGCTGTAACACGCTTGCTTGAACAGCGCGACGGTCTTGGGCTCGGTATCTGTAACGGCTTCCAGGCACTCGTTAAGTCCGGACTTCTGCCCTACGGTAAGATAATGGACGAGATGAATGCCGATTGCCCGACGCTTACCTTCAATGCAATCGGTCGTCACCAGTCCATGATGGTACGCACACGCATCGCATCGAACAAGTCCCCGTGGCTTGCAGGCGTAAATGCAGGCGATATCCACTCGATTCCGATATCCCACGGCGAGGGACGCTTCTGGGCAAGCGAGGAGCTTGTAAGAAGCCTCGCTGCAAACGGTCAGATCGCAACGCAGTACGTTGATATGGACGGCAATCCTACTATGGATATTCGCTACAATCCTAACGGCTCGACCTACGCTATCGAGGGTATCTTAAGCCCTGACGGACGTATCCTTGGTAAGATGGGACACAGCGAGCGTATCGGTAAGAACGTGGCTGTAAACATCGAGGGCGACAAGGATCAGAAGATCTTCGAGTCCGGCGTTAAGTATTTCAAATAATGATGCAAGGGATACGGCAGAACGCCGTATCCCTGTGCTTGTATAGAGATTGGTTTTACAAAGGAGAATGTATGCTAAAGCTTGTGAAACTCACGCCCGAATACCGTCGACATCTTTTTGAGATGATGGACGAATGGACGGCGACGGGCGAGAAAATAATACCGTATGCGATACGAAGAAACGATTATCGCGAGGATTTTGATTTATATTTGGCGCAGATAGAGCTTACCGAGCCTATGGACGGACTTGTGCCGGATTCGACGTTCTTTGCGCTTGACACCGAACGCGACATATTCGTTGGCGCTGTGAATATACGCCACTATTTAAGCGGCGCGCTTTTGAACGGCGGCGGACACATTGGCGATGGCGTACGCCCATCGGAAAGACGCAAGGGCTACGGCACGGAGATGGTCACGCTTGCACTTGAGGAATGTAAGAAGCTTGGAATTGACCGTGTGCTTATGGTGTGCAACAAAAACAATATTGCATCGGCTAAAACTATTATCAAAAACGGCGGTGTGCTCGAGGACGAGCGCGACGACGAGGGAACAATAATACAGCGATATTGGATAGAAAATAAGTAACTCCTGTGCTGCTCGGTCATTTTATATAAATATTGAGCGGTGTGCGGCGTTTTATTTTCAATCCAAATTTATCATAATTATTTGAAAAAGTGTCCAGAATGTGGTATAATATACTACGTAGCGTTCAGATTAAGGAGGCGGGCTGTATGAAGCACGTTGACATATACACGGACGGAGCTTGCAAGTGCAACCCCGGACCGGGCGGTTGGGGCGCTGTGCTTGTATACGGCGGCGTAGAAAAAGAGCTGTCCGGCGGAGAAGCGCACACTACAAACAACCGTATGGAGCTGCTCGCTGCGATAAATGCGCTTGAGGCGCTTAAAGAGCCGTGCGAGGTAACGCTTACGTCCGACTCAAAATATATGGTGGACTCTATCGAAAAGGGTTGGGTATATTCGTGGAAGCAGAAGGGCTGGAAGAAGGCAGATAAATCGCCTGCGCTCAACCCCGATCTGTGGGAGCGGCTGCTCGTCTTGCTTGATACTCACAAGGTAAAGCTTGTTTGGGTGAAGGGGCACGCAGGACACCCGTACAACGAGCGCTGTGACGTGTTGGCGTGCGAGCAGGCAGAGCTGTATCGCTGACGTTCACAGATTATTTACACGAAAAATGCTGCTGGTGTATTGAAATCTACACCAAAATAGTATACAATAAAAATGCGGAGATATCCGCTATAAAATAAAATTATCTTTCAAAGCGAAAGGACAGATAAATATCATGGCAGAAAGATTGGTTTACGCCGACAATGCGGCGACCACATCGGTATCAAAATCGGTGCTTGACGTAATGCGTCCTTATTTCGGCGACGTTTACGGAAATCCGTCGAGCCTTCACAAGAAGGGCAGAGAAGCAAAGGCGGCTATCACAGAGGCTCGCGAAAAGATCGCTTCTCTGATTGGTGCAAAGCCGAACGAAGTATACTTCACCGCAAGCGGCTCCGAGGCGGATAACTGGGGTATCAAGGGTGTTGCACGAGCACATATGGGCCGTGGCAGGCACATCATCTCCACCAAAATAGAGCACCACGCAGTGCTCCACGCACTTGAATCGCTCGAAAAAGAAGGCTTTGAGGTGACGTATCTTGACACCGACGAGAACGGACGTGTAACGCCCGAGCAGGTTGCGGCGGCAGTTCGTATAGATACTATTCTCGTTGAGGTGATGTTCGCAAACAACGAGATCGGTACTATCGAGCCTATCCGCGAGATCGCGGCGGCTGTTAAAGCGAAAAATCCCAAGACTATAGTTTTTACCGATGCGGTGCAGGCGGTGGGCGCGATTGACATAAACGTGGCAGAGCTTGGGGTCGATATGCTTTCGATGTCGGGACACAAGATACACGCTCCCAAGGGTATCGGCGCACTCTATATTAGAAACGGCGTTCGTGTACACAACCTTATCGACGGAGGCGGTCAGGAAAGAAGCCGTCGCGGCGGTACGGAGAACGTAGCGTACATCGTCGGATTTGCGAAGGCTCTCGAGGAGGCTGTAGCCGGAATAGGCGAGGGCGAGCGCGTGGCAAAGATGCGCGACCGCCTGATTGATGAGATAACGAAGTTGCCGAACACTCGCCTCAACGGTCCGAGAGAGGGCAGACTTCCCGGCAACGTCAACGTATCGTTTGAGTTTATCGAGGGTGAGAGCTTACTTCTCCTTCTCGATATGGCAGGTATCTGTGCATCGACCGGCTCGGCTTGCTCGTCAAGCTCGCTTGAACCCTCGCACGTACTCTTAACAATCGGCGTGCCCGTTGAGCAGGCGCACGGCTCGCTCAGACTTTCTATCAGCCGCGACACCACCGATGCGGATATCGACTACATTTTAGAGAAGCTTCCACCTATCGTAGAGCGACTTCGTATGATGAGTCCGCTTTACAACGCGTAAATATAAATTGGCAAGGAGAAATACTATGTATAGCGAGAAAGTAATGGACCATTTTGCTAACCCGAGAAACGTTGGCGAGATTGAAAATGCTGACGCCGTGGGCGAGGTAGGCAACGCTACCTGCGGCGATATTATGAGAATGTACCTTAAGATAAACGAGAACGAGGTTATAGAGGACGTAAAGTTCAAGACCTTCGGCTGCGGCGCGGCTATCGCGACCTCGTCGATGGCTACAGAGCTTATCAAGGGCAAGACCGTTGAAGAAGCACTTCAGCTTACCAACAAGGCTGTTATCGAGGCGCTCGACGGACTTCCGCCGCAGAAGATACACTGCTCGGTGCTTGCCGAGGAGGCGGTCAAAGAAGCCATCGCCAACTACTACGACAAGAAGGGCATCAAGCACGACCTTCGCAAGGGCTGCGCGGGACACTGCGCTACCTGCACCAAGCATCACTAATACAAACACCGCCGCCACATATGAGTGACGGCGGTATATTTTTGCTTGTTCGATGGTAAAATAGTTATTAGATGGAACGAATTGGATAAAAACGGAGAAAAAATTCAAAATTTGTGCAACTTGTATATGTGTAGAAAAAAAGCGAATAAATTTGTGCAATTTTACTATGGATTTGGCTCGATAATAGGTCGGTGCATAAAGTATTTTGCGCTTTAATTAGGTAATTTAAATTTACGAAATATGAAAAACGAATACAAAAACGACTAAAAACCCCATATTTAGCCGTGAAATTGGGGCGTGAAGGTAAATATAAATTACATTTAGCAAGTTGCAATTAGACTTTTTGAGGCGGGCGCGGCAGGGAAGATGGAAATCGAAATTGTGAACTGGGGGAAACGGGCTTCGAAGAAGCATCGATAGAGTTTTGAGAAATCGCGCCTTAAATGTGCCGCTATTGACTTTTCGCCCTTATTATGGTATTATATTTGTATGAAAAAATCGGCGGACTGTACCGATGAGTGTCGGTCAGACGCCGATTGGTTCACTGTCTTGCTGTGCTTCTTTACGCGGCGAACACGTTGTGAAAAGTGGCGTGCGGCAAGGCTGTTTGCAATTTTATGCCCCAAAAAGTAATTTAGCCAGGAGGAAAAGGTTAATGAAGAAAACGAAGTTAACGAAGTTAATTGCTGTTTTTTTATCATTGATTATGCTCGGATCGGCATTTACCGTTTCTGCGGTTGCTGATGAGACCACAGACTCGAGCTCGACTATCGGATACGATATCGCCGACGTTCGTGACCTGCTCAATTCCGAGACTTACGCGGTCTACGCAGAAAGAAATGCTGACGTAGCGCGCGCAACAGAGTCAATTGTGATAAACGGCGTTGACTACAACGAGGAAAAGACCGATGCCAAGGTCACTGTCGAGGGCGACTTGCTCCTTACACCCGGCGCCGGCACCGTTGCATGGGACGTTGAAATTCCCTCGAGAGCAAAATATGCGATCAAGATCGAATACAACTATCCTGCAGACGGAAAGTCCACGTCTATCGAGCGCAGACTGCGCATCGACGGTGAATATCCCTTCAAGGGCGCGAGATACCTCTCGCTCACCAAGGTGTGGCACGACGAATATATCGTAGCTGATGACGGAAGCGTAAGCTTCCATACGGACGTTGCCGGAAACGACACGCGTCCCGGCAAGTACATAGCTCCGGCGTGGCAAACGTACACCTTCTCGGATTCTACGGGATACGACGTTAATGCATATGAGGTCGTTTTTGAAGCGGGTAAGCACACTATCTCTCTCGAGGCTACCCGTGAGGACTTGATAATCAAGACCATCACGCTTTACCCCTACGAGGATCTTCCCGCATACGAGGACGTTCTTGCACAGTACACTGCCGCAGGCTATCAGGCTGCTACGGGTGCACAGCCGATAATTCTTCAGGCGGAGTACGCTGATGCGACCTCGGCAAAGACGATCTATCCGCAGAACGACAGAACCTCGGCTATGACTCAGCCGCAGAGCCCGACGCTGTCCAAGCTCAACACTCTCGGCGGTACGAAGTGGCAGAGCGTTGGTCAGTGGATCGAGTACACGTTCACTCCCGAGGTAAGCGGCCTTTACGAGATCGCACCTCGATATAAGCAGGCAGACCTCAGCGGTATGTACACCTCGCGCCGTATCTACATAAACGGCGAGATTCCGTTCGAAGAAGCAAGCTACCTGCAGTTCAACTTCTCGGAGGATTGGAAGCTCGAGCCGCTCAACAACGGAGAGACCTCCTTCCAGTTCTATTTCGAGGCAGGCAAGGAGTACACCATCAGATTTGAGGTCGTGCTCGGCAATATGAGTGACATCATCGGCCGAGTTCAGGAGGCACTTACCTCCATTAACAACGACTATCTGAAGATACTCCAGATTACCGGTGCTGACCCCGACACCTACCGTGACTACAACTTCAATAACCTTATCCCCGATACTATAAGAGATTTGTATAAGCAGTACCTCGAGCTTTCCGACGTATCCGCTATCCTTACTGAAGTAAACGGCGGTAAGGGAAGTAACGTTGCAACTCTTGATAACATCGCTCGTATCCTTAAGAAGATGGCGACCAATGAGGACGAGGTTGCAAAAAATATGGGTAACCTCAAGAGTAACATCGGTACGCTTGGTACTTGGCTCAACACCGTTAGAAATCAGCCCGTACTCTTTGACTACATAATGATTCAGCCTGTGGGTGATAAGCTCCCCAGAGCAGAGGCTAATTTCTTCCAGGCTGCTTGGTTTGAGATCCGTGCGTTTATCGGCTCCTTCTTCACCGACTATTCTAACCTCGGCGTTAGCGATACCGGCGAAAAGGCTGTTGCCATTGACGTTTGGGCACAGAGTGACCGTGACTCCGCGCAGGTTATCCGCAATCTGTGTGACCACTCGTTCAGCGCTACTAACGGAATCGGCGTAAACCTCCGACTTGTTGCAGCAGGTACACTGCTTCCCGCAACGCTGTCCGGAACCGGTCCTGACGTAGCACTTGAAAACGCTCAGACCATTCCCGTACAGTACGCGATCAGAAGCGCGGTTCAGCCTCTTAACGATTTCGATACCTTTGATGAGGTTACTTCGAGATTCTCCGAGTCCGCAACCGTTCCGCTCTCGCTTTACGGCGTGACCTACGGTCTGCCCGAGACTCAAACCTTCCAGATGATGTTCTACCGCAAGGACGTATTTGCGGAGCTTGGCCTTGACATTCCCAAGACCTGGGACGACCTTATGGCTATGATACCTGTTCTTCAGTACAACCACATGGAGGTCGGTATCCCGAACAGCTTGCCCGGGCTTCAGCTCCTGCTTTACCAAATGGGCGGTGAGCTCTATGCCGACAACGGTATGAGAATCAATCTTGATTCCAACCTCTCGCTTGAGGCGTTCGACACGCTGTGCTCGTACTTTACTCAGTATTCGTTCCCGTATCAGTACGATGCGGCTAACCGTTTCAGAACGGGTGAGATGCCGCTCATCTTCGCTGACTACGTAACTATGTACAACCAGCTTTCCGTCTTCGCGACCGAGATTCGTGACCTTTGGGAGTTTATCCCTGTAATCGGTATTGAGGACGAAAACGGTAATATCAACAACACCGCAATTTCTACCGTTACCTCCATCATTATGATGGCAGGCTGCGAAAAGCAGGAAGAGGCGTGGAAGTTTATGGACTGGTACACCACCGCGGAAACTCAGTCCAGCTACGCTAACGAGAAGGTTGCTATCGTTGGTCAGGGCGCAATGTTCGCTACGGCTAACAAGGAAGCAATTGCGTCGCTGCCGTGGTCTACTCAGGACCTTGAGAACATTATGACGCAGTACAACAACCTTGCAACTATTCCCGAAATGCCCGGCGGTTATATCATTACCCGTTACGTAGAGTTCGCATTCCTTGATGCACTCAATAACAACGCTGACCCTGTTGAATCGCTTCTCGATTATATCGACGACATCAACAAGGAAATTACCAGAAAGCGTAAAGAGTTCGATCTTGATACTCTCGAGCTTGGCGAAACACTCGCTGACAGAGAGGCAAGAGAAAACGGACAGAGCGAATCTGATAACTAATCTTCCTTATTAATATAAGTACCGTTTCCCGCGTCTGTGGCGCGGGAGCGGGATAAGGAAACAAAATTCTGTAAAGGAGGGAACACACATGTCACAGAATGCAACGGCCGCAAAAAAGCCGAAGCCGACATCTCGTAAAGACATGACCAAGTTTCAGTGGACTCTTAAAGAGATAGCTCGTAATAAGACCGCATACTTAATGATTGCGCCCTTTATGATTCTCTTTACGATATTCACCGTATTCCCGGTTGGCTTGTCGATAGTACTCAGCTTCACTGAGTTTAACCTGCTTGAGTTCCCGGATTTCATCTTCATGGACAACTATATCAGACTTTTCCTTGATGATGACATCTTTATGACCGCGGCTCAGAATACTCTCGTATTCGCGTCTATCACCGGTCCTGTATCGTACCTTGTATCCCTGCTTGTTGCATGGTTTATCAACGAGCTTGCTCCGAAGATTCGTGCGGTAGTAACCCTTATATTCTACGCGCCCTCTATCGCAGGCTCCGTTTACCTCATCTGGCAGGTAATCTTCTCGTCTGACTCTTACGGATATGTTAATGCTTATCTTCTTGAGTTCGGATTCATCACATCTCCTATCGCGTTCTTTAAGGACGAGGACTGGGTTATGCCGCTTTGTATTGTGGTTGCGCTCTGGACCTCTCTCGGTACTTCCTTCCTTTCGTTTATCGCAGGTCTTCAGACCATTGATAAGTCGCTTTATGAGGCAGGCGCCGTTGACGGCATAAAGAACAGATGGCAGGAGCTTTGGTACATAACGCTTCCGACGATGAAGCCTCAGCTTATGTTCGGTGCGGTTATGGCAATCACCAGCTCGTTCGGATTTGGCGCAGTCGTAACTGCGCTCGCAGGTATGCCGTCCGTTAACTACGCGGCACACACTATTATGCACCACCTCGAGGACTACGGTGGACAGCGTTTTGAGGTCGGTTATTCCTCGACCATCGCTGTTATACTCTTCATCGTAATGGTGGGATGTAATATGATTATTAAGAAAATACTCTCGAAGGTGGGACAATAATATGGCAAGACTCAGAACAAGAAAACATAAAGTTGTCCTCAACCGTTCGGTTGGAGGCGATATAGGAATTAACCTGATGCTTATCCTCCTCGGAGCGTTCATGTTTATTCCTATGCTCTACGTCGTCATGCAGTCCTTGAAGCCGCTTGACGAGCTTTGGATGTATCCTCCGCGCTTTTACGTTGTAAACCCCACGTTCAAGAACTTCTCGGACCTCTTTAAGCTGATGTCCACCTCGTGGGTTCCCTTCTCGAGATACATATTCAATACCGTATTTATCTCGGTATCAGGTACTTTCGGTAACCTTATCTTCTCCTCTATGGCGGCTTACGCTTTGGCGAAGATCAAGTTCCCCGGACGTGGCTGGATATTCCAGGTTATCGTCCTTTCCCTTATGTTTAACTCCACCGTTACCGGTATCGCAAACTTCTTGACTATGAGTACCCTCCATTGGGTTGATACTTACCTCGCAGTTATCGTTCCTGCTTGGTGTACCTCCCTCGGTCTGTACCTCATGAAGCAGTTTATGGAGTCCTCGGTATCCGACGCGGTGCTCGAGTCCGCACGTCTTGACGGCGCAACCGAGTTCTATACCTTTATAAAGATCGCGATGCCTATGGTTAAGCCCGCTTGGCTTACCCTTATCATCTACTCTTTCCAGGGACTTTGGAACTCCGGTAGCTCCATCTACATCTACTCGGAGCAGCTCAAGACCTTCAACTACGCGATCAACCAGATCGTCGCAGGCGGTATCGCACGTGCGGGTGCGTCGGCAGCTTCTCAGGTTATTATGATGGCTGTGCCGATTTCCGTATTCATTATCACCCAGAGTAACATCATCGAAACGATGGGCTCTTCGGGTATGAAGGACTAAGGAGGGTATATATGAAAAAGCTTACAAAGATTTTTGCCCTCGCTGCTTGTCTTATTCTGGTGCTTGGCTGTATGCCTCTCGCGGCTATCACGCCTTATACCACCTACACTTACTCTATCGACGGCTTCGCTCTTATCTCTCCCGACGCGTACGTGCCGGACAGACAGATCGACTCCGCTGATATGGGCGTTGAGCCTGCGATAGACGATCCTCGCGACCTCGTCGTTGATGCTAATAAGAACGTCTACATCGCAGACGCTGCAAACAACCGCATCGTTGTTCTCGACAGATACTTCAAGCTTAAGTTCTACATAAACGAGTTCATCAACCAGAACGGCGTACCGGACTCGCTTAAGAATCCTTCGGGCGTTTTCGTTGAAAACGAAAAAATCTACGTTGCAGACTCGGATAACAACCGTATCGTAATGTTCAACATTGACGGTTCGTTCTATAAGGTTATTGAGGAGCCTGACGCAGACGTATTCCCAGCAGGCTCTATATACAAGCCCTCCGCTATCGCTGTAGACGAGTACGGCAGAATTTACGTTGTATCCTCGACCACCTATATGGGTGTTATCGCGATCAACGAGGATGGCGAATTCCAGGGCTTTATCGGCGCACAGAAGGTTACTGTTGACGCACTTGCACTCCTTTGGAGAAACTTCCAGACGGAAGCACAGAGAAAGCAGCAGCAGCAGTACATTTCGACCGAGTTTAACAATATCACGATAGATAAAGACGGATTTATGTACATCACCACCTCCTCTATCGATCCGGATCAGCAGCAGGCTGCCATCGATAGCAAGGCCGGTACGTACGCTCCCGTTAAGAAGCTCAATACTGCCGGTGAGGATATTATGAAGCGTAACGGCTTCTTCGGCCCCGGCGGTGAGGTTAACGTAAGTACCCTTACCACTGCAGTAATCGAGGGTCCCTCCAAGATTATTGACGCGGCTGTAGGTCCCGAGGGCACCTGGTCGATCATCGACGAGAAGCGCTCCAAGATCTATACCTACGATGAGGACGGTAACCTGCTCTTCATTTTCGGTGATATGGGCCAGCAGCTTGGTAACATTCAGTCCGTTGAGGCGATTGCTTACCACGGCACCGACATTCTTATCCTTGATAAGACTGCGGACAATATCACGGTGTTCCGCCGTACCGAGTACGGTGACCTGCTCCTTGCAGCGATTGAGAACACCAACAACCGTAACTACGACACAACTATCGACTACTGGACTGAAATACTTAAGAGAAACAACAACTTCGACACTGCGTACATCGGTATAGGTAAGAGCCTTTACAGAAGCGCGCAGTATGAAGAATCCCTTGAGTATTACAAGGCAGCATACGATACCGACAACTATTCTGAATCCTTTAAGGAAATCAGAAAGCAGTGGATCTCCGACTATATTCTTCTTATTCCGCTGTTCGTTATCGTTGCTGTGGTTCTGTTCGTACTCTTCAACAAGTACGCAGCAAAGCTCAACAAGAAAACGCAGCTTAAGAAGGGCCGCAAGACCTTCTGGGAGGAGCTTATCTACGCTTCGCATCTTATTATGCATCCGTTCGACGGATTCTGGGATCTGAAGCACGAGCAGCGCGGCTCCGTAAGAGCGGCCTTCGTGTGGTTGGCTCTTGCCGTTGTAACGTTCTACTATCAGGACGTTGGAACGGGCTACATTTTCGATGCACGCCAGCAGTCCTCCACGATCTTTATGACTATCGCAGCGGTTGTTCTGCCCGTAATTCTTTGGGTGGTTGCAAACTGGTGTCTTACCACACTGTTTGACGGTGAAGGAAGCCTCAAGGACATTTTCGTGGCAACCTGCTATGCACTCGTTCCCCTTCCGATTCTTATAATTCCTTCAGTAATCGCCTCCAACGTGATGCTCGCAACCGAGGCAACTATTATCAATCTCCTCGTATCTATCGCATTCGTTTGGACCGGACTTTTACTCTTCTTCGGCATGATGGTAACTCACGACTATTCTTTCTCCAAGAACGTGCTTACCTCGATCGGTACCATCATCGGTATGGCGATCATTATGTTTATCGGTGTCCTCTTCTCGACGCTGCTTGCGAAGATCATCAGCTTTATTTCGAGCATCATCACAGAAATCACATTCCGTATGTAATAACAGGATAGGAGTTATAGTAATGAAAAAAATCAGATTATTATCGGCGTTCCTGACTGTTGTTATGGTCTTTGGAATGCTCACAGTCGTGCCGGTTTTCGCTACCGATGAGATCGTTCCCGGTCTGGACGAAGAAACCGGAGCCCCGACTATCGACTATTTGACGCAGTATTACGATAGCGCCGAGGCAAAGCTCGCTACAATGAAAAAGTACCTTTCCAAGGGAAATTTCGAGCTTTACGTTGAACCGGTCTCCGGCGAGATCGCATATGTAAACACCAAAACGGGTCAGATCCTTTTCTCAAACCCCTATGACGTTTCCTCTGCCTTTACTGCTGATACAATAAAGCAGGAGCTTCTCTCGCAGATCATTATCAAGTATGTTGATAACGGCTCTGAAATTGAGATGAACAGCTTTGTTGAGGCTTGCCAGAGAGGCCAGATCACCGTTAAGAAGATCAAGAACGGTGTTCGCGTTGAATACGTTATGGGTCGCGAGGAAACCCGTAAGCTCGTTCCGAAGCAGATCAAACGTGAACGCTTCGAGGAGCTTATTCTCGCAAACATTCCCGAGGGCGACGAGAGAATGCGTTTTATGGCATACTACACCCTTCAGGATGCAGAAGATCCCAGCCTTACCGAGCGTGCTCGCCGTGAGATGATCGCGGCATACCCGGTTTGTGCTGACATGGCAATCTACGTTTTCGATAACAGCGCAGGCGAACGCCAGCTGAACCTTGTTGAAGGCGTTATTAAGAAGTATTGCCCCGAGTACACCTACGAGACTCTCGCTGAGGATCACCTGATTACCGGTTATCTCGGCGCAGACAAGGCACCCGTACTCTTCAGACTCTCTCTCGAGTATAAGCTTGACGACGACGGCAACCTTGACGTCCGTCTTCCTGCAAACGGTATCCGTTTCGATGAGAGCGCATATCAGCTTACCTACATAAGCATTCTTCCTTGGTTCGGTGCAGGCTCGACTTATTATGAAGGCTACACCTTCATTCCGGACGGATCGGGCGCACTCGTCAGATTCCAGGACGTTGGCACCAAGCCCGTTACAATCACGGGTAAGATCTACGGACAGGATTACGCTTATCAGGTCGTAACCGGTCAGAACAGAGAAACGATGAGACTTCCCGTTTTCGGTATAGTCGAGTCGGACGTATTCGTTGAGCCGGTGCTTACTCAGGCACAGCTTGAGGCGGGTATTATGATCGCGCCTATCCCGAACAAGAAGTCCGTTGGCTTCCTCGCTATTCTTGAGGAGGGTGACTCTCTTGCAGAGATCACCACCGAGCACGGTGGCTCTCAGCATCAGTACAATAGCGTTTATACAACGTTCTACCCCAGACCTAAGGATACCTACAATCTGGCAGACGCCATTTCCGTAGGCACCAATGCTACCTATACTGTAGTTTCCGAGCGTAAGTACACCGGCAGCTACCGTCTTAAGTACATTATGCTTACCGACGACAAGCTTGCTGATGAAGCAGGACTTGACGATAACTACGACACCAGCTACGTAGGTATGGCGAAGGCGTACAGAGATTATCTTATCGAAAAGGGAACGATTTCTGAAATTACCGAAACCGAAAAGGATATCCCGCTTTACATCGAATCCTTTGGCGCTCTTAACACTATAGAAAAGATCCTTTCCGTTCCGGTTGAGGTGCTCAAGCCTCTTACCACGTTCGAAGATCTTGTGACTATGTACGATAAGCTTGCAGAGGCTGGTATTACTAACGTAAACTATAAGCTTACCGGCTTTGCAAACGGCGGTATGAATGATACTGCTCCGTACCACGTAGATTTCGAAAAGGTTGTCGGCGGCAACAAGGGCTTTACTGAGTTCGTAGAGTATGCCGAGGAAAACGGCATCGGCGTATATCCCGACTTCGACTTCGCTAATATCGGCGAGTTTAAGTCCTTTGACGGTGTTTCCAACAAGAAGCACCTCATAAAGACGATGGACGACCGTTACACCACCAAGCGTTTCTACGATTCGACGCTTCAGTCGTTCGAGAGAGGTATGTCCCTTGCGGTATCCCCCTCTGTTTACAACTATTTCTTCGACAACTTCACCAAGGAGTATTCCAAGCTGAATCCGAGCGGTGTTTCGGTATCGACTCTCGGTACGGATCTTAACTCCGACTTCGACAGAGATGATCCTTATAACCGCGAGGACTCCAAGGCACTCACCGTCGAGCTCCTTGCAAACCTCGAGGAAGCATACGGCGACGTTATGGTTGACGGTGGTAACGTATACTCCGTTAGTTACGCAGATCACATTATCGGTGCTCCCCTTGATTCCAGCCGTTACTCCAACGCAAGTGAGTCCATCCCGTTCCTCGGTATGGTATTCCACGGCTGCACAAACTTCACCGGTACCGCTATCAACATGGCGGGTGATACGCAGTACGAGCTGCTCAAGGCTATAGAAAACGGCTCCAACCTTTACTTCACACTCTCTATGCAGAACACATCGCTTCTCAAGGAAGACACCGTGTTCAATAAGTTCTATTCGGTTTCCTTCGACATCTGGTATGAAGAAGTTATTGAACTGTATGACGTACTTAACGGCGCGATCGGTGATCTCCAGGATAAGCAGATAGTTGACCACGAGTTCCTTATCGGTGAGCGCGTTCCCACCGCGGAGGAGTTAGAGGCCGACAAGGAAGCTATAGAAGAGGCAGAGAAGGCACAGGCAGAGGCTGACAGAATTGCAGCTGAAAAGGCCGAAAAGGCTGAAAAGCTCAAGGAGCGTCTTGAGGCTCTCTACGGCGCAGATGACAAGAAGGGCAACGGCAATAAGGTTCCTGCTGTTATCGTAGGCGGCGAAGAAGATGCTGACGCGTATGAGTACACCAAGTACACGACCGATAACGGTCTTGTAAAGGTTACGTACGAGGGCGGCAAGGCATTCATTCTTAACTACAACAACTTTGGAGTTGACGTGATCGTCGACGGCGAAACATACTTCGTTGACGCACTCAATTTCGTAATCGTTAAATAAGGAAGGAGAGGTGTATAAAATTGAATAGCGAAGTAAAAAAGCTTACAAGCACAGGCGCTCCCAAGAAGCGCAAGCGTGCAGCCTCTCTTGACGCGCGTAAGGCACGCGCCGGTTGGGTGTTCGTACTCCCCTTTGTAATCGGTTTCCTGATTATCTATCTCCCGATTATCATTGATTCCATCAAGTACAGTTTCCATACGGTTAAGTTTGGTTCTTCCGGACTTTCTCTCCAATTCGTTGGATTTGGAAACTACCAGAGAGCGCTTTTTGAAGATCCCGAGTTCGTTCAGATACTTACTGCGGGTATTCAGCAGCTTATCTTTGACATTCCCGCAATCGTAATATTCTCGCTCTTTATAGCGGTTCTTCTTAATCAGAAGATGGTCGGCCGTGCAGCGTTCCGTGCGATATTCTTTATCCCGGTTATTATCGCTACCGGTATCGTTGATTCGATTGACCAGTCGAACACCATGCTTGAATACATGGAGAACACCGAAGAGGGTATTAACGACGGTTCGGGACAAAATGCGACGAGTGAGATACTTTCAGTCGTCGATATCGAAGTCTTGTTTGCAAATATGAAGGTCGGTACAGAGCTCGTTGAGTACGTTGTTAATATGGTTAACAACATTTACAACATCATCAACCGCTCCGGTGTACAGATGCTTATATATCTCGCAGGTCTTCAGTCTATCTCCCCGGCAATATACGAATCCTGCTCGATTGACGGTGCAAGTGCATGGGAAACCTTCTGGAAGATAACCTTCCCGATGATAAGCCCGATGATCCTTGTAAACACGGTATATACGGTTATAGACTCGTTCACTTCACAGTCTAACCAGGTTATGACCTATATTTCGAACGTTTACAATACCGCTACTAACGGTAACACGCTCAGTACGGCAATGTCGTGGCTCTACTTCCTCATCGTTATTCTCATAATCGGTATTGTAGCCGCAGTACTCAGCGCATACGTCTTCTATCAGAAACGCGACTAAGGAGGCATAATAATGAATTCTCAACAGACACAAAATGCTCCCCGCGTTATGAAGGAGAGCAAGAACAAAATCAGAGTTGAGTTCGAAAGAACTCCTCTCAAAGAGCGTCTCAAGTCTAAATTCCTTAATATGAACTTCGTTAAGAACGTTGTCGTTAAGGTATTTACCTACGTTCTTCTTATCGGTATTTCCTACGTCATTCTTTTCCCCTTCTTCGCGAAGATCTCCGGCTCCTTTATGGGACGTGAGGATTTCGTTGACGTAACGGTTAAGCTGATTCCGAAATACCCCACGCTCGACACCTATAAGGCAATCATCAGCGAAAACAACTACTTCCAAGCGCTCTTCAACACGTTTACGCTTTCGGTGCTGTGCGGACTTATCCAGACGTTCGTGTGCTGCGTAATCGGTTACGGTCTTGCGAAGTTCAAGTTCAAGGGTAACAAGCTGATATTCTTCCTCGTAATCTTTACGATGGTCGTGCCTCATAAGACTCTTCAGCTTTCGATGTTTATGAAGTTCCGCTTCTTTGACATCCTTGGCATAATAGAGCTTCTTACGGGTGAAGCGTTAAACCTCACCAACTCGTATTGGCCTCTGGCACTGCTTTCGCTTGGCGGTCTTGCTTTTAAGAACGGTCTGTACATATTTATGATGCGACAGTTCTTCAGTGGCGTACCGGATGAGCTTGAGGAGTCCGCGTATATTGATGGTTCGGGCGTATTCAGAACGTTCCTTCAGATCATTCTCCCGCTTTCCGTGCCGATGATGATCACCATCTTCCTGTTCGCGTTCTCGTGGCAGTGGACGGATAACTTCTATACGAACGTCTTCTTTACC
>JAZSJI010000191.1:0-4329 GCA_045534235.1 Candidatus Flemingiibacterium sp.
TATCGTACTTATGTCCGAGCGCATCTACTGCCTCTGTCTTTATATGCTCGCTGTTGTGCGTACAGGTGAACGACTTAACTCCCTTTTCCGTACAAGTAGCCTGCTTTGTAATTACGCCTTCATCCCAAGCATGAGCGTTGGCGTCAACGGCAACGTCCTCTGTCTTTATATGCTCGCCGTTGTGCGTGCAGGTGAACGTCTTAACGCCAACCGCTGAACAAGTAGGCTCTGTAGTTAAAACGCCTTCATTCCAAGCGTGAGCATTCTCATCCGTGGGGATCGGCTCTGTATAAGTGTGCGTGCTGTCGTGCGAGCAGGTGTAGGTCATCTCACCCTCTGCATTACAGCTCGGCGTGCCGGTCACTTCCCCGTTATTATATGCGTGATCGCGAACTTTCAAGGTGCCCTTTACGTAAGTGACGTTATAATTATCGGTCGTTGCCGCACCGCTGACCGTAACGTCGTAATCGCCTGTCGCCTCAACGGTTGCCTCGGTATTCAAGGTGACCTCTATCGGGAGAGCTTCGCCGTAGGCAAGCCCCTCAACTCCATACGTCAGCTCGTAATCGCTATTCACACAGATGACCTTATCATCTGCGGTTACGGTGATATTTTTCTTTCCGATGCTTACGTTAAGACTGCCCACTACACTGTCAAGGTGGTTATCGTCCCCTTTTATTCTGTAATATACAGTATATTCCCCTGCATTTTTGCTCATTGGAAGATCGGAGCTCCAGCTTGTTCCGTCAAAACTAAACTCCCACACGCCGCCAAGAGCCTCGCCCGGGGCTACGAGGACTTGATCGCCACCGCTGTAAATAAGAGCGTCGATCGGAGCAGGCTCGCTATCAAATTCAGACTCTACCTTGTTCACCACGACTGTGATAGGCTCGGAGCTTGCCGCCTTGTAATTGCCGTCTGCCGCAATGCTTGCGATAACGCTGTAGGTTCCTGCGTTCACGGGAAGTCCCGTGCCGCTTGAGGTGCCTGTATATGAATACGAGATCGTGCCGTTATAGGTATCCGTGCCCAGCAGCTGCACCGCAGGCAGATCGATTGTTGCCGCCTCACCTGTGTAATCAACCGTTTGGGTTTCGCTATTCCAAGCAACCGTAGGCGTTGCCGCTTCTATCTCATATTCCAACGTATAGATCTCGGTTCCCTTGTGGTATATGCCATCGGCCACGCGGTAATAAAGTATTCCGACTCCCGCGTTTGTCTGCTTGTTGTTTGCCTTCGTGTAGCCGGTAAATTCAGTAAAGCTATACCCCACCTCTCCAAAATCGCTTTCGCCAAGTGTTGCAACCACTTTCGGGGTTCCGTCGTAGATAAGGTCCTCAATCGCTGTGGGATGTACGGTGATCGTTGCCTGTGCACGCTCCACGTAAACCTTAATAGACGGAGAGGCTACGGTTTTGCTCAGACCGTTATCCTTGCGCGTTGCCTCTACGGTGCAGTAAAAATAGACTTCCTCTTCTATCGTAATACCGTGTACAAACCTCTTGGGGTCAGCGGTAAAGCCGCGGGTGTTTCTCAGACCCGGCACCTGAACTCCACCCGAGCTCGGTCTCCACGTGGTGCGATACCATTCTATATGGTAGGTATGAAATTCATCCTCGACAAAGCTGACTTTTACGTCAAAGCCCTCGCCGTAGGTAACTATCGCATCCCCGCTCACGGTGAGCGTGGGAGCGACGGGCTGATAAGCCGTCATCTTGGCATACAGATAGAAGTCGCCCGTGTCCGTTGTGGTGATCTCCGTTACGAGCATATCGGAATTTTCACGAGTCCATCCGCCAAAAACGTATCCGTTTTCCGAAAGGGTTGCGGTTACCGTTGCGCTGTCGCCGTAGTAGTAATAGCTCGGTTCAAACGTATACCTATTTGTTTGAGTTCCGTTTTTCCAGAAATACTTGATTTCGAATTTTCTCACAACGGCATCGCCCTGGTTTTCGCTCGTCAGCTCCGTGACATCCGCATCTCCCGTGTAAAACGTAAAGGGTGAGAGGGAGATGGTTGCAGATTCGGGAATGATGTCGGGAGCATATATCATCTCAAGCTTCGTGCAGCCCCTCACTAAGAAGGAGGGGTCAAGCCCTTCGGCAATATGAAGATCGGAGAGATCCAACTGACGAAGAGATGAGCAGCCGTTAAACATACCGTCGATATCCGTTATCTTGCTGCTGTCTAAGCCCGAGAGATCCACGCTTGTAAGATTTTTGCATTCGGAAAACATGGAATCAAGGCTTTCAAGTTGCGAAGTATTCATACCGTTAAAGGAAAACGAGGTGAGCGCGGTGCAGTTTTTAAACAAGCTGTCCATCTTCGTTACCGCAGCGGTATCTATACTTGAAAGGTCGAAGTATTCGAGCGAGGTACAGTTCTCGAAAAGTCTGCTAAGATCCGTAACCTCCGAGGTGTCGAGATCGGACAGATCAACGCTTTTCAGCTTTGCCGCGCCGGAGAACATCGATTTGATACCCGTCGGCTTAGCTCCGCTAAATCCCGAAAGATCCAGGCTCTCAAGCGAGCTGCAACTACTGAACAACCCACTCATATCCTTTACACCGACGGCACCCCAGCCGCTTGTGTCGATCGCTTTAAGTGCCTTACAAGAAGCAAACGTGCTATTCATATTCGTGACAGCGGAGCACACGAACCCTTCACCGAGCGTGAGCTCCTCGAGCGCTTCACAGTAAGCGAACGCGCATGACATATCGGTAACCTTTGACGTGGAGAAACCGCTGATGTTCAAGCTTGTCAGCAAGTTGCACTGTCTGAAGGTGTTTTTCATATTCGTAACGTTTTCACAGGTAAACAGCTCGCCAAAGGTAATCGAGGTAAGGCTGCTGCATTCGTTGAAGGTATCCTCAAGCGTCTTGATCTTTCTGCCGTCAAGCTCGGAAAGATCAAGGGTCTTGAGAGACGAGCAACCGTAAAAAACTCCGCTAAAATCGGTGACGCGCGAAATATCAAGTCCCGAAACGTCAAGCTCTGTGAGCTTTGAGCAACCGTAAAACGCGTTGAGCATATCTACGATCGGTGCTCCGTCAAAGCAGGAAATGTCAAGCGATTTAAGCTGCGAGCAGCCGTAAAACGCGTTCATCATATTGACGATCGGCGCTCCGTCGAAGCAGGAAATATCAAGTGATTTAATAGAAGAGCAGCCGTCAAATGCGCTTTCAATGTTCTCAACAAGTGGCGCACTTACGCCCGAGAGGTTGAGCTCTGTAAGTGAAGAGCACCCCGCAAACATTCTCGACGCGTCGGTCGTATAGCTCATATCCAGATAAACCGTGTCACCCACAGTCGCCGAAAATGAGGTCAGATTGGTGTCCTGGAACCAGAACGCCGTAGATGGCGGCGCAATGGTATCGTAAATAATTACGCTCGTAATATCATCGCGGCTTGAATTCCAAGGAACTCCCGCGGCGTTGACTACCTCCGCTATGTCCTCCTTGCTCCATTTGTAAAAGCCGCTGTTGCCCTGCTCGGACGAAAGAAGCAGCTTGCCGCTATGAACGTACCAATAAACGTCGGTAGCTTCCGCGCTTATATTGACAGCTGCAGGCTCGTTTGCCGCCGCACTCACTGTGATTGCGAACACTCCAAGCAGGCTCACCGATATCACAAGCGTGAGCAACAGCCCCATTATTTTCAGTTTGTTTTTTGTTTTTTTCATATAAGTTTCCTCCAATAGGGGTGATAGAGATCGTTTGATATAATGCTTTCCATTATAACAAAATTATCTCTTTTTGCGATTATTACTGTTTTACTTTTTCTTTTACCTTTGTGTTTTTCGATATTTCTTCGAGATTGTGCTCGTTAGTTTCGGTCACGTACTTTTTGAAATCCTCATAGACCTTTCTTCCGATCGCTCGGTAGTCCATGGCAAGCACCTTGGCGACCTTTATCTTTCTGGTTTCTTCGGGAACGTCAAATAGAAGCATAATCGTATTGAGCGCACCCTCTATTCTATGCTCGACCGATGCGGAATGCTCGGTTTTCATAATAGTTGCATACTCGATGCCCGATGTGATGGCTTCGTTCTCGGTGTACTTTTCGTCATCCCAACCCTGCGTGTACTCGGAGAATACTTGCTTTACTTTTTCCACATCGTTGGCCCGGATCAGCTCAAGGGTCATCGGGTGAGAATACGTCGCCGCAAGAAAGTCGTTCATTTCGGGAAATTCATCGGCAATAGCGACCAAAGTGGACAATTCAAGACAGTACGCAAGCAGAGAGCTTTTCCCCTCGTCTGCGGCGTGCTCCATCTCCTTCCATTGGTAATCGATCATCATCTGTACGAGTACCGCTAAAATATGCTCC
>JAZSJI010000202.1:0-8528 GCA_045534235.1 Candidatus Flemingiibacterium sp.
TGATGCGGGTAAGAATGTCGAGCATCTTACGGATACCGACACGGCATTGAGTACACTTGCCGCAGGACTCGTCAACGGTAAACTCAAGGAAGAACTTCGCGATGTCAACCATACAGTTGTCCTCGTCCATAACGATAAGACCGCCCGAACCAATCATCGAACGGATAGGGATAAGGTTATCCTAGTCGATAGGGGTGTCGGTAAGCGAAGCAGGGATACAACCGCCGGAGGGACCGCCGGTCTGTGCTGCCTTGAACTTCTTGCCGTTAGGAACGCCGCCGCCAATCTCCTCAACGACCTCACGAAGGGTGGTACCCATCGGGATCTCAACGAGACCGGTATTGGTGATCTTACCGCCGAGTGCGAATACCTTGGTACCCTTACTCTTTTCGGTACCCATAGAAGCGAACCACTCTGCACCGTTGAGGATTATCTGCGCGATGTTAGCGTAGGTCTCAACGTTGTTGATGATGGTAGGCTGACCGTAAAGGCCCTTTACTGCAGGGAACGGAGGACGGGGACGGGGCTCACCGCGGTTACCCTCGATAGAGGTAAGAAGTGCGGTTTCCTCGCCACATACGAATGCGCCCGCGCCAAGACGGACGGTAATGTCGAAGTTGAAGCCGGTACCGAAGATGTCCTTGCCGAGAAGGCCGTATTCACGAGCCTGATCGATAGCGATCTGAAGACGTCTTACAGCGATCGGGTACTCTGCACGAACATAAGCGTAACCTTCGTCAGCACCGATAGCGTAACCTGCGATTGCCATAGCCTCGATAAGAGCGTGGGGGTCGCCCTCAAGAACCGAACGGTCCATGAATGCGCCGGGGTCGCCCTCGTCGGCGTTACATACAACGTACTTCTTATCGGAAACGGAAGCCTTTGCAAACTGCCACTTACGGCCGGTCGGGAATCCGCCGCCGCCACGTCCGCGAAGACCGGAATCAAGGATTACCTTGATAACGTCATCGGGAGTCATCTCGGTAAGTACCTTCTGGAGTGCGAAGTAACCGTCCATAGCGATGTACTCGTCGATGTTTTCAGGATTAATAACACCGCAGTTACGGAGTGCAACGCGCTTCTGCTTCTTGTAGAACTGGGTATCGTTAAGAGATGCGTGAACATCCTTAACCTCTGCATCGCCGGTGTCACTGTAAACAAGACGCTCAACGATACGGCCCTTGAGAAGGTGCTCCTCAACGATCTCGGGGATATCCTTTGTCTCAACACGGGAGTAGAAGGTTCCCTCGGGATATACAATCATAATCGGACCGAGTGCGCAAAGACCGAAGCAACCGGTCATTACTATCTTGACTTCCTCGTCAATGCCCTTTGCCTTAAGCTCTTCAGCGAGCTTATCGCGAAGTGCGACCGAGCCGGACGAAGTACAGCCGGTACCGCCGCAAATCAATACGTGAGAACGAATCATATCTGTTTTTTCCTCCTAATTATTTTGCAGCCGCGCCGATAGTGTACTCGGTAACGACCTTGCCGCCCTTAATGTGCTTTTCGATAACTTCCTTTGCACGCTCTTCGGGCATCTTAACGTAGGTAACCTTTTCAGCGTCCTTCTGGTAAACCTCGACAACGGGCTCGTACTGGCAAATGCCGATACAACCGGTCTGGGTTACGATAACTTCATCGGAAAGACCTGCCGCAGTAACGCCCTCAACGAAAGCGTTAAGAACGGGACGTGCGCCTGCAGCGATACCGCAGGTTGCCATGCCGACAACGATTCTCGTTTCGCCCGAGGTGGTGCGAAGCGCAACCTTGTCCTGCATTTTAGCCTTTATTGCCTTCAGCTCTTCAAGTGACTTCATAGTGGTTTATCCTTTCTGTATTTAGATTTAAAATTTTAAAACGTTTGTAGTTATTCTCCGATGGCCTCATACTGTTCCCTGAGCGTTCCGTCGATCCACATAAGAATCTCCGGCTCATTTAGCGGTATGTCCTCGCCGAGCACCTCTCTTATCTCTGCACACGAGAGAGTTACATCTCCCTTTTCGGTCGTATGCGTATAAGTGAAGTTTATATCGGGCGAGCCCTGGATCAGCGTCTTTACCGTTTCGACCATATCGCCAAGCGGGATAAAATCGATGTGGTGACGCCCGAATTTTGCCGTAGTCGTAGTGCCGTGATCGGTGTGCTCCGACTCGTGCTTTGAGGTGATCGTAACGCCTCCGCCGGTCATTTCGGCGAGCATCGTGAGAAACGGGATTCCGAGTCCGACCTTTCTGGTCTTTCTCGTGGTGAAAAACGGATTCGAAAGCTTCTCTACCTGCTCTGCCGTCATACCGCATCCGTTATCGGACACGCTAAAGTACAGCCACTCACCCTCCTCGCGAAGCGTTACGGAAATTTCCGTCGCACCCGCTCTGACCGAGTTCATAGTAATATCAAGCACGTAAAGTGAAAGCTCGTCCATTTTTCCCTCCCTTATAAGCCAAGCAGGTAATCAATAAGCCTGTTTCGCACGTTCGCCGAGGAATACGGCTCGTCGTCAAGCTCTATCGGGAACCCCTGCTCGGATATGTCCGTGAGATAATGTGCGTCCGACGACTGAAGGTGGACAAGTCCACGCTCGGTTATTATCGGATACTTTGCGCGGCAATCGTTGAAATTCGTGATATCGTTAAGCTCGTACGCGGTAAACCTCGGCTCGGGCGGAAAATCGCCGAGCATCGAGATAATGCCGTTCGCGCTTCTGTCGATATGCGCGGGATAACAAACGCCGTCACGCTTTATTACTTCACGGTGAGCCTCATCGAGCGAAATGTTAACTGCGTTAATGAGAAGTATCTCCTCCTCGCCGCAGATCTCGTCGTTTTCGTCGATGATAAGCTGTCTGCCGAATATTTCGGGCTTATTCTTTATAGGAAAGCGACGCGACTCAACAAATTTATCGAAGTCCATCGCCGCCTCGAGCGTGCGGAACAGACACACCGCGTGAATATCCTCTGCGGTGGTAAGCTCCATACCCGCGACGGGTATAAGCCCGTATGCCTTCGCCATCTTAAAGAAGCTCGGGCAATTTTTGGATGAATTGTGATCGGTAAGCGCGACTATCTGTAGACCGTTCAGCACAGCCATTCCGACAATATTGCCGGGAGTCATATCGTCGTCCCCGCAGGGTGACAGACACGAATGAATGTGCAGATCGCAAAGATAGCGGCTCACTTGTTTTCACCCGAAATAAAGTTGTTAATACGAATACACAGCTCGTATGCCGAGAGAGGCGACGAAACTACCGTGATGGCGTTTTTGTTAGCGGCCTCGAGAGCGTCCTCGGGAAGTGTCACGTCCTCGGCGAGTACTACAGCCGCCGCCTCGGTAAGGCTTGCGACCGCGACCGTGTTCGTGTTTGCCATAATCGTTACGAAAAGGTTGTCGGTTTCAACGTGGCTCATCGCACGGCTGAGAAGATCGCCGACGTAAACGCCCTCGAAGGGCTTGTCGGCATCGCCGCAGATAAGCGAGGCTTCAATATGCCCCATCAGTTCATTTACCGTCATTGCCGTTTTCCTCCGAATCCGTGGCATTTCTTTTTCCAAGCGGCTTCAAGCGGTTCGGCACCGACTCGTCGCGCTTCTTTGAAAGATAGTCGTGGAATATCTGACGCATTATTACCGTACACTCGTCCACGTTGGTTTCGTTCTTGACTATATCCTCCGCAAACGCCATACACGTAGGCGCTCCGCAGGAGCCGCAGTCAAGTCCTGGCAAATCCTTATGGATACATTCGATCTCGCTCATCATACGCATCGCCGTTTTGCGGTCGTCAGACAGCAAGCTGTACGGGTTATACTCAACGGTCTTCTCATGGAAATACTCGTCAGGTATCCAGTCGCTCGCGGGACGGTTCGGCGAAACGGGGAGATAACGCTTAAGCGATTGCAGTCTTGCCTGCGCTATGTACGGATTAGCGACAGTCATCGCGCCTCCGACGCAGCCGCCGCTGCACGCGTTAAGCTCAACGAAATCGAGCGTCGTTATATCGGAATTGTCTATCTGGTCAAGAACACGGATACAGTTTTCGATGCCGTCCGCCGCGAGATAGCGCTCATTGAGGATTGCGGTGGATTCACCGCCGGTGGACGCCCAACCTATACCGATCATACCGGAGTCGGTAGAGTCAAGCGGTTCGTCCTCGCGCTTCTTCATAACGTCGAGCAGTGCGAAGTACACGTCGCGCACCGAAACGGTTGCCGACACGTAATTTCGCTCACCTGCGAACGAATTCTTAACGTAGCTAACCTTTGCAGGACAAGGTGAGATAAAAATTATGCCGATGTCCTCAGGCTTAAGCTCGGGGTGCTCTGCCATCGCCTTATCTCTTGCGAGTATGGCGGCAATGTCAACGGGCGGCAGTATCGGCATGATGTTCTCGCAAAGATACGGGTAATTCATACTGATAATGCGCGTGATCGCAGGACACGCCGAACTAAGTATCGGCTTTTTTACATCCTCGCGGTTTATGTACTTGCGCGTGTACGCGCTGACAAGCTCCGCCGCGCACGCAACCTCAAAAACGTCGTCAAAGCCGAGGTCCTTGAGTCCGCGTATGATGTAGCCGATATTATCAAGATTGTCAAATTGACCGTACAGCGACGGCGCGGGAAGCGCTATCGTGTACTTGAAATTACCGAGGATCGACAGACTGTCGTGCGTCGCTTTTTTTGCTTTGTATGGGCATACTCTGATGCACTCGCCGCAGTCGATACAGCGTCCCGAATTTATGACGGCTTTGCCGTCACGGATACGTATCGCTTCAGTGGGACAACGCTTCAGACAAGTTGTACAGCCCTTACATTTGTCACGTTCAAGTGACACCGAATGCTTGTAATCTGCAGCCATAAACACCTCGATAGAAAATGTACTACTTAGAGCTTAACCTTCATGGTGATGGTCGTGCCCTCTCCGACGGTAGTGTCGATCTCCATGGAGTCGGTATACTTTTTCATATTGGGAAGTCCCATACCCGCGCCAAAGCCGAGATTTCTGATGTGATCTCTTGCGGTGGAGAAGCCCTCCTGCATCGCAAGCTCCACATTCGGAATACCCGGTCCGCGGTCAGACAAAGTAATCACTATTTCTTCGTCGAACACCTCCACGTCGGCAGCACCGCCGTTTGCGTGGATGACCATGTTTATCTCTCCCTCGTACATCGCGATGGAGACTTTGCGTATGACCTCCGGCGGATAGCCGAGCTGACGCAGCTTTTTCTTAACCATTACCGATGCCGCGCCTGCCGACGAAAAGTCGGAGCCGTCAACGTCGAAATGGAATTTAACAGCTTCAGACATTGGCATCCTCAGTCTTTCTTGCGAGTCCCGCCGAATAAAGCATTCCGCAAGCATCGAAGGCGCGCTTGCCGGATCTCATAACGACGATTCCGCATTCCTTTGCCAGATCGATCATTTCATCTGTGGGAGTCTTACTTCGAACGAAAACGACGCAAAGCATATCCATCATATTAGCAGTACGAATGACCTGAGGATTTACAAGTCCTGTGATAAGCACGCCCTGATCCTTGACGTATGCAAGAACGTCGCTCATCATATCGCTGCAGCAAGCGGAGCAAACATCGTTTTCAAGATACTCTTCTCCCGAGAGAAGCTCGGCGTCGAGAAGCTCTCTGATATCTTTGATCTTCATACTTTTTCTCCTGCACAGTTAAACCGTGTTAGATTTGATTACTGATACTTAGCGATGATGCCGGGAATGTCGTCTACAACGAGTCTGCCGTAAACTTCATCGTTAACGGTAAGAACGGGTGCAAGACCGCAAGCGCCGATACAACGGGTTGCGTCGAGCGAGTACTTGCCGTCAGCAGAGGTCTCACCCGCTTCGATACCGATGATATCAGAGATCTTGTTGATAAGATCGCCTGCGCCCTTAACGTAGCAAGCGGTACCAAGACATACTGCGATGGAAACCTCGCCCTTGGGATTAAGGGTGAACTGGGAGTAGAACGACGCGATGCCGTAAACCTCCTCCATCGGAACCTCGAGGCCGGTTGCGATACGCTTGATTACTTCAGCGGGAAGGTATCCGTAGATCTCCTGTGCGCCCTGAAGTACAGGCATAAGCGCGCCTCTTACTCCCTTATAGTCAGCAATAAGCTTATCAAGCTTTGCTTCCATCTCGGGAGTGCCCTTGAATGCAACTGTGGTCAACTTCTTTTTCATGTGCAGTGCCTATCCTCCTTAAAGGAAATAATATTATTCAGACATAATGGTTTATGCAGAGATTGTTATTTTTATAACAATCGGTATGCAAGACTACCCCACTATGCTTACCAGTATATTATACACCATAATTCGCTAAAAGTCCATAGTTTTCTAAAATATTTTTTAGTTTTTAGGCGTAAATTTTACGGAATTTTTGCATATGCTTTTTTATATGTTTAGTTTGGTGAGAAAATTACAGTTTGGAATGGCAGAAATAGTATTTCCGCCTATGGTATCGTGCGTACACTATAGGCGTATGGGGTTAATCAAAAACCGCCCCACAGGCGTGGAGCGGTCTGTTTTATTAAGTTTCACTCGTATAATACTCGTTGCCGTGGAGAGTGATGTACTCTTTACGAGCCTCGAGATCGTCGCCGAGAAGAGTTTCGAAGATACGCGCGGTTTCCTCCGCGTCAGCTTCGTTGACCTTTATAAGGCGGCGCGACTCGGGATTCATCGTCGTCTGCCACATCATATCGGGATCATTTTCGCCAAGTCCCTTCGAGCGCTGTATCGTATACTTCGACGTGCCAAGTTCCTTGATTATATCCTGCTTTTCCTGCTCGTTGTACGCAAACTGTATCTTGTCCTTACAGGTTATCTCAAACAGCGGCGACTCGGCGATATATACCTTGCCCTTCGATATAAGCGTCGGGAGCAGGCGGGAGAACATCGTCAGAATAAGCGTGCGGATCTGATAGCCGTCCTCGTCGGCATCGGTACATATGATTATCTTCGACCAACGTAGCGAATCGTAGTCAAACGACGCAATGTCGCCCTTGACCTTGCCCTTTATCTCAACTCCGCAGCCGATGACCTTGAGAAGATTGAGTATTACCTCACTCTTGAAAATCTTGTCGTAGCCGCTTTTTAAGCAGTTGAGCGTCTTACCGCGCACCGCGATGATAGCCTGAAATTCCGCCGCACGGGAGAGTCGGCAGGACGTGAGCGCGGAGTCACCCTCAACGATGTAAAGTTCGCGTCGTTCGGGGTCTTTACTGCGGCAGCCGATGAACTTGTCCACGCGGTTGGCAATGTCGATCTTACCCGTAAGCTGCTTTTTGACGTCAAGACGTATGGTTTCCGCCTTTTCGCGCGAACGCTTGTTGATAAGCACCTGATTTGCCATACGCTCGGCCTCGGTGGGATTTTCCGCAAAGTATATCTCAAGGCTGCGCTTTAAGAAATCCGTCATTGCCTCTGCGATGAAGGTGTTGGTTATCGCTTTTTTTGTCTGGTTAGCGTAAGACGTCTGCGTTGAGAAGCTACTCGACACGAGCACGAGGCAGTCCTTGATGTCGTCGTACGCTATTTTGCTCTCGTTTTTGGTATACTTGCTCTGCGCCTTCAGATACTTGTCCACGGCGAAAACGAACGCGGTGCGTACCGCCTTGTCGGGAGATCCGCCGTGCTCGAGGAAGCTCGAGTTGTGGTAGTATTCGATGACATTGGTGGTGTTGGATACGCAGAAAGCAACGTCTGCTTTCAGCTTGTAGTCCTTCATATCCTCGCGATCACGTCCAGAGGTTTCGAGATGCCACAAAACGGGCGCGGTGAGCGAGGTCTGCCCTGCAAGCTCTGCTACGTAATCGGTAATACCGTTTTCGTAGTAGAACACCATCTCGTCAAACTCGCCCTCGGCGGTTTCGTACTCGAGCACGAAGCGCACCTTCGGGTTGACTATCGCCTGCTTTTTCATCGTTTCGACGAAAAATTCGCGCGAGATATTTATGTCCGTGAATACCTCAAGGTCGGGCAGCCAGCGCACGACAGTGCCCGTACGGCGCGTCTTTTTGTCAAGCGGCTCGACGATAAGCTCGGTCACGGGATAGCCCTTCTTGAAGCTTATCCTGCTGACACTCTCGCCGTTATAGGAAGCAACCTCCATATACTCGGACGAGTACTGCGTGGAGCACGCGCCAAGGCCGTTAAGACCGAGCGAATACTCGTAAGCCGCGTCTCCGGAGTTGTTGTCATACTTACCGCCTGCATACATTTCGCAGTATACAAGCTCCCAGTTGTATTTGCCCTCCGCCTCGTTCCAGCCGAGCGGCACACCGCGTCCGCGGTCGTCAACCTCGATAGAGTGGTCGGCGAACGCCTTTACGCGTATTTCGTTACCATAGCCCTCACGCGCCTCGTCGACTGCGTTTGAGAGTATTTCAAAAAAGGAGTGCTCACAGCCCTCAAGTCCGTCCGAGCCGAAAATTACCGCGGGACGCTTACGCACGCGGTCCGCGCCCTTGAGCGCGCGAATGCTCTGGTCGTTGTAGTGCTGTGGAGTAGCCTTTTTATTTG
>JAZSJI010000187.1:0-2680 GCA_045534235.1 Candidatus Flemingiibacterium sp.
CGGCGCACATCGTAACATACGAGAGCTACACGGAGTTTCGCCTCGTATGCGACTATGCGTCGTATCAGAAGTTAAATTACGAGTTTCCAAAATACGGCGTCATTGTAGATGCGAGCGATTTCGGCGGCAGCGTAACGCTCCGACTCGCGATAAAATCTGCGTTGTACGCTGACTTCACCGCAAAGCTCGCGGAGATGTTTGCAGGCGGCATCGTACCCGAGCCGCTCGGCGAGCGCTTTGATTTCAGATAAGCAAAAGCTGTTGCGAAAACGCAACAGCTTTTATATATCTAAAATATTATCTTTATATGGTTTAATCCCCAAAGTATACCCAAGGGCGTGTAAAATCATAAGGATTTCATAGAACGACGGACAATGGCAATTTTCCTCCATATTCTCAATAACGTCTAAACTCACTTTACTTTTCTTTGCAAGTTCCTCGCGCGTCAAGCCCTGCTTATACCTATGTATCTCTATAGCAGTCATAAACATTTCGCTTTCGCATATGGCGCATTTGATGCTTCGCGCCAATGCTATAACTTCTTCATCGTCGAAAAATTTATCGTCCATAAATATTCACCCCAAATAGTTGATATATATAATATTATATCTTGTTTCAAGATATTTGTCAATATCTCATTTTGAGATATTGTAAAATGTTATAGGGTGATACTATGAAACTGCGATTAAGAGATTTGCGCGAGGATGCTGATATTAAGCAGAAAACCTTGGCAAGCCTTTTGCATATAAATCAAAATACCTATTCACAATATGAAACAGGGCTTCATCAGCCGCCAATAACAGTATTGGTTAAGCTCGCAGATTATTACGGAGTTTCCGTTGATTATTTGCTTGGACTTACCGACAATCCTAAAAGAAATTATTGATCCTCGCGTTTTGCGAGGATTTTTCTTTTTAACCTCGCCGCTCTGCGGCTCGGGGAAACGCAAGGGGAGAGAGAGGTTTTCAAGCGCCAAATCTCTCTCTCCCCTTGTACCCCTCTCTCACACGGCTACGCCGCCTAAACGAAGGCGGCGAGATAAAAGGGCTTCTTTGCGTGCGCGACGGTGCGCGATTCGGCGGCTAAAAGGCTTGGCGGTGCATATCGTCCGCGCGGCACAACGCGCCGCGCTATGCGAAAGGATTGCCGTTCATTTACAAACGGTGCTGACGCGGCGGTGTGCGCCGCGACATCGAGCGAATAGAGGCAGAGGGCGTCCGCAGGGCCCGAATGCCGATCTTGAGCGTGCCTCTGTGGTGAGCAAGGAAGCCGGGAGGAGTCCGAGGAGGGTGGGAAACCCGCGCAGCTGGTGTCCCATCCTCCTCGTATCGCGTCCCCGAGCGCGAGCTGCGCGAGGTCGTTCCCCCACGCGCAAAGGCGCGGATAATAAGAAAAAATCCCACGGCATACACCGTGGGATTTTGTTTAATTTTAGCCAAGACGAGCCTTGAGCGCGTCAAGCTCATCATAGAGCTCCTTGGGAACACGATCGCCGATCTGCTTGTAGAACTCGTCGATGCCTGCAAGCTCCTCACGCCAGAGGTCTGCGTCAACGTCGAGAAGTCCGCGTACGGTGTCAACCGTGATGTCGAGTCCTTCAATGTTGATGTCCTCTGCCTTCGGTACGAATCCGATAGGAGTTTCAACAGCGTCAACTTCGCCTGCGCAGCGAGCGAGAATCCACATAACAACACGCATATTATCACCGAAGCCGGGCCAGATGAAGTGACCTTCATCGTCGGTTCTGAACCAGTTTACGTTGAAGATCATAGGCGGATTGGTAATCTTCTTACCCATTGCAAGCCAATGTGCGAAGTAGTCACCCATATCGTAACCGGTGAAGGAACGCATTGCCATCGGGTCACGTCTTACGACGCCAACTGCACCCGTAGCCGCTGCGGTGGTCTCGGAAGCCATAATAGAGCCTACGAATACACCGTGCTGCCAGTTTCTCGCCTGGTATACCAGCGGAGCGGTCTTCGCACGACGACCGCCGAAGATGATAGCGGAGATCGGTACGCCTGCGGGATTGGTAAATTCCGAGGAGAGGCAAGGACAGTTAGCCGCAGATGCGGTGAAGCGAGAGTTCGGATGTGCGCCGCAGGTAGACTTGTCATTCTTGTCGTACTTGGTGCAGTCCCACTTGTTGCCCTTCCAGTCAACAGCGTTTGTGGGCGGATTCTTGTCGAGGCCTTCCCACCATACGGTGTTATTGTCAAGATTGTGAACTACGTTGGTGAAGATGGTGTTCTTCATACAGGTTGCAAGAGCGTTGGGGTTGGACTGGTTGTTGGTACCGGGAGCAACGCCGAAGAAGCCGTTCTCGGGGTTAACCGCCCAAAGTCTGCCGTCGTCGCCTACGCGGAGCCAAGCGATATCGTCGCCTACGCACCAAGCCTTGTAGCCCTTGTTCTTGTAGATCGCAGGGGGAATAAGCATAGCGAGGTTGGTCTTACCGCATGCAGAGGGGAATGCTGCGGTAACGTACTTGATCTCGCCCTCGGGATTTTCGATACCGAGGATGAGCATATGCTCTGCCATCCAGCCTTCCTTACGTCCGAGGTAGGAAGCGATACGGAGAGCGAAGCACTTCTTACCGAGAAGAACGTTTCCGCCGTAACCGGAGTTAACGGACATGATGGTGTTGTCTTCGGGGAAGTGAACGATATAGCGGTTTTCT
>JAZSJI010000052.1:0-3206 GCA_045534235.1 Candidatus Flemingiibacterium sp.
GTAGCCGCTCCTACTCTTACTTACCTTTACAACACCAGTGAAGGCCACAAGGCTATCGGTGAATACCTCCAGAGCGCACTTCAGGTTGCCGGTATCACCATGAACCTTGAAAACCAGGAATGGGCAACCTTCCTTGAGACCCGTAAGAACGGTGACTACTCCATCGCAAGAAACGGTTGGCTCGCTGACTACAACGATCCGATCTGCTTCCTCGATATGTGGACCTCCGGTTCGGGTAACAACGACGTTCAGTACGGTAAGGGCGCACACGCTGACCTCAAGATGTATGACCTCGACCTCACCGCTTTCGGCTATGAGGACAAGGTTGAGGACGGCACTTGGGCTGAAACCTACGACGTTCTTATCTCCAGAATTAAGAGCTGCACCGATACCGCTAATCGCTATGCAATGATGCACCTTGCAGAGGATATGCTTATGGCTACCGGCTGTATCGTTCCCCTTTACTACTACACCGACCTTTACATGATCGATGACAGTGTAAACGGCTTCTTCTCTAACCCCCTTGGCTACAAGTACCTTATGTACTCTGACGTTGCAGGCGCTACCGATTCTATCTCGGTTTGCCTCGCTTCCGAGCCTCAGACTCTTGACCCTGCTCTTAACTCCGCAGTTGACGGCGCTACTATGGTAGCTCACCTCTTCTCCGGTCTTGCTAAGTGGGCTCAGGACGACAACGGCAACCTCGTAATCGTTGCTGACGCTGCTGAGGAGCTCACAGAGAGCATTGTTAACGAGGACGGCACCGTTACTTATACCTACACCATCCGTGAGGGTATGAAGTGGTCCAACGGCGACGACGTTAAGGCTTCTGACTTCGTAAACGCATGGCAGCGCGCTGCTTCCGCAGAGCTTGGTGCTGACTACGGTTATATGTTCGAGGTTGTTAAGGGCTACGGCACCGACGCTCTCGACGCTACCGCTGACGACGATGCAAGAACCATCACCGTTACCATCAACAATGCTATTTCCTACTGGAATGAGCTTCTCGCGTTCCCGACCTACTACCCCGTACACGCTTCTGCGTACGACAACGAGGCTTGGGCAACCGATCCCGCAACCTACATCTGCAACGGTGCTTACACCATCTCCGCTTGGGATCACAACAGTGTAATCACCCTCACCAAGAACGAGAACTACTTCGACGCTGAAAACGTTACTATGAACGAGATCAAGATGTTCCTCTCTGATGATGCAAACAACATGCTTGCAAACTTCAAGAACGGCTCTTGGCTCCTCATCGACGACGTTCCCACCGCTGAAATCGCAGCTCTCAAGGTTGACTTCGCAGACGAGTTTGTAATTGCCGGCCAGATCGGTACTTACTACGTATGCTGGAACATTAACGAGGATCTTCTCCCCGGCAGCGAGCTTACCGGTGTTGAGAAGGAGCTTGCACAGCAGGAAATCAGAAATGCAATCGCACTTCTCTTTGACCGTAACTACATCGTTGAGGATGTTGCACAGGGCGGTCAGCTTCCCGCTTCCTCCTTCGTTGCAATGGGTATGACCGATGCTGACGGCAACGAGTTCTACAAGAACGCTGGCGACAGCGACGAGTACGTTGGTTACTACGATGTATCCGAGGATGCTATCGAGTCTAACTACGCTGCAGCTGTTGAAGTACTTGCTAAGTACTACGAAGGCATCACCAAGTAATTTGGTAAAAAATGCGCCGCACCGTTTAAACGGTGCGGCGTTTTTTGTGTTTACACTTGAAAATCCGAGTGATGTGTGTTACAATAAAAGAAAAAACACCACCGAGGTTACTATGGCAAAACTTAATCTTCCCTACGGAAAAGAATATATCACCGCCGAGATTGCAGACGAGCGTATCGCGGGCGTACTCACCTCGCATATCCACGATGCGAAGCCGACCGTGAGCGAGGAGGAGCTTATAAAAAATGCTCTCGAAAATCCTATCGGCTCCCCTAAGCTTTCAGAGCTTGCTCGCGGAAAGAATAAGGTCGTCATTATAGCAAGTGACCACACTCGCCCCGTGCCAAGCAAGGTGATAATCCCGCCGATGCTAAAAGAGATACGCGAGGCAAATCCTGCGGCGGACATCACCATCCTCATCGCAACGGGCTGTCACCGCGGCACGACCGTCGACGAGCTTGTAGACAAGTTCGGCGAGGATATCGTAAAAAGCGAAAAAATAGTCGTACACGACTGTGACGACAGAGATAACCTCGTAACTATCGGCACGCTTCCCTCGGGCGGCGAGCTTTCGATAAACCGTATCGCGTATGAGGCTGACCTGCTCGTATCGGAGGGCTTCATTGAGCCGCACTTTTTCGCGGGCTTCTCGGGTGGACGCAAGAGCGTGCTTCCCGGTATCGCGAGCCGCGAGAGCGTGCTTGCAAACCACTGCTCGGAGTTTATCGCGCATCCCTCGGCACGCACGGGCGTACTCGAAAACAACCCCGTACACGTTGATATGCTGTGGGCGGCAAAGGCGGCGAAGCTTGCGTTTATCGTAAACGTAGTCATCGACGAAAACAAGCGTCCCATCTTCGCCGTTGCAGGCGACGTTGAGGCGGCGCACAAGGTTGGCTGCGAGTTCCTGTCGGGGCTTTGCCGTGTAGCGCCCTGCCCTGCGGACATCGTTATCACGACGAACGGCGGCTATCCGCTCGACCAGAACATATATCAGGCGGTCAAGGGTATGACCGCGGCAGAGGCGTGTGTCAACGAGGGCGGCGTTATCATAATGCTCGCGAAATCAAACGACGGTCACGGCGGCAAGGCGTTCTTCGACCAGCTCGCAGACGAGCCCGACATCGACAAAACGATGGCGCTTTTCCTCTCGCGTGAGCGTGGGCAGACCGTACCCGACCAATGGCAAACGCAGATATTTCTGCGTGTCCTTAAGCGTGCGACGGTCGTTTACATATCCGACGCCGACGACGAAACCGTTCGCGCGATGCATATGACGCCCGCACATTCGATAAGCGAGGCGATGAATATTGCCGAGGAAATAATCGGCAAAAAGGACGCGAGCGTGACTGTCATTCCCGACGGCGTTGCGGTAATGGTTGGATAAGAAAAAGCGACGTTTTGGGCTGATTCCCATAAGGAAGCTTATATCCTCGTAGGGGCGGATTCCATATCCGCCTGCAAAAGCCGTAAAACAAAAACGGGCGAATATAGAATTCGCCCTTACGGACACGTCTGAAATTTTTATC
>JAZSJI010000077.1:0-8048 GCA_045534235.1 Candidatus Flemingiibacterium sp.
GAAGTATATGCCCTGCCGTCGCCGCAACCTTTCCGACGTGTGCGAAGCTGTGCTCGGTGTAGCCGAGCGCGGAAAGCACCTCGTCCGCCTTTTTGATATAGGTTCGTACGGCCTCATTTTTCTTTATTGCTTCTAACGTAATCATCGTATCACCAATTAAAAGTTTCTGCCGTTCCAGCCCCAATTGTCCGTTTCGGAATATTGGACGTAAACTCTCTCCGATGCGATACCGAGTATATCCTTTAGCATATCGCAAACAACGCCGGTCATACGCGAATAGTCCTCGCCCTTCGCGTGACCGAGAATACGCACGTCAACAAATGCGCTCGGCGCAGAGTTATCGCCGGCAAACCATATTGCCTGCCCGTCCTCAACGCATACCATAAGGTACGTTTCACTCTTGCCGGGGATAGCAGTGATAGCCTTGCCCATAGCCGCCTTGATTTCGATAAGCTTTTCTTCGCTTAATTTTTCGGTTACCTTTACGTTAATGTACGGCATAATAAACCTCCGATTTTTAATCGAGGAACCCGTCCCCGAACTGTTTTATCTGCTCGAGCATATGCCCGATATTTCCTTCACCTGCGTATTTCGTCATATCAAAATAATCGCCGTCCGGTGTTATTTCTATCCATTCAAGCGGATTTGCTTCTTCGACGAGTCTGACGTCAGCGCGAAGCCGTCCGCACCAGACCTCAACAAAGCAGTCCTGATTGTAATAAGTAAAATCCATTAAATGGCGGAGCGTTATATCCTCTCGCCCTATGCCCGTTTCCTCGAAAAGCTCGCGATACGCCGCCGCCTCACTGCTCTCGCCTGCCTCAATGTGACCGCCGACAAGATTGTAAAGCCCGAGATACGGCTCGCGCGTACGCTTACACATAAGTATGCGCGACTTATCGGGAGAATAGACCATAATGCAGTTGTAGCCCGTCATACTACCATTATATTGTTACTGTCAAAGTAACCCGTCTGAACCTGCGTGTATCTCTTTAAAACAAGAAGCTTTAAGTATTCACAGATAAAGTCCTCGGTGTGGAAATGTCCTGCTTCAAAAAGATTAAGACCGATGCTCGAGGCGTCCTCCATAATGTTATAGGAAAGCTGTCCCGTCAGATAGCTGTCGGCACCTGCCGCCTTCGCCGCCTTGACGTAGTCCTTGCCGTCACCGCCGCAGATAGCGACGCGCTTGACCTTTCCGCTTGCCTTTGCAAAAAGCACACGTTCGGCCGAGAGTGTCTTTTTCACAAAAGCAGCAAATCCGACGCAATCAGTCCCCTCAACGAGCGCACCAATGCGCCCGATAGCCTCGTTGCCGCACACAAGCGGCTCAACGTCTGTAAGACCAAGCAAGCTTGCAAAAATATCGTTAAGTCCGCCCGGTGCCGCGTCAAGACGCGTGTGGAAGGACATCACGGAAATGTTGTGTTTAAGAAGCTTTATAACCCGTCGCGCGGTGGGGTCCGCGTAGCTGACCGTTCCAAGCGGACGGAATAAGAGTGGATGGTGAGATAGAATGACGTCGTAACCGTTTGCGATAGCAAAATCCACCGCCTCGTTTGTTACGTCAAGCGTGCAAAGCACACGCACGACCTCGCGGTTTGGATCGCTCGCTACCATAAGACCGTCATTATCCCATTCACAGGAATAATCCTTCGGGAATTTTTGATTTAAAAACTCGTAAAGCTCTCGAACGGTCGGCATTTTTGCCCTCCTGTTAGTTTAATATGTTTTCAATAGCCGCGATCATCTCGCGGTCACTTATCTGCTCGGGCGTATCATCGCAGGTTGCAAGCCTGCCCTCAACGCGCCGCTTGGCAGATAGCAAAGCGCCGCGAAGCCAGCCTATGTCTGTATCCGTTGGCGCATTTTTCGCGCGCTCTAAATTAAGTCGACCAAGCTTGTATTCATATGGACGCATTGGCTCGCTCGCCTTCCCCGTATAGCGCGCGCCTATTATCTGATAATACTTGCCGCCATCGTGTACGACCGTTTCAGTGTCGATAGCAAAGCCATTTTCAAAAAGGTATCCGCGAAGCACGTCCTGCATCGACTGCGGTGCGAGCACAAGTCTGCATTTTGAATTTTTTGGGTATTCCGATGCCGCAAGAATTGAGGTTATCATTTCGCCGCCCATACCCGCGATCACAATATTGTCGGGCGCAAAATCCTCAATGCCGTCAAGTCCCGCACAGCATTTCACCTTTATTTTGCCGTGAAGGCCCCACGTGTAAATATTAACGCGTGCACGCTGACACGGACCTTCGTTTATATCTGAAGCAAGCGCACGCGAGTGCCCGTTCTGCACAAGCCATATGGGAAGCGATGCGTGATCCGTACCAATATCGGCGACAGTGCCCTTCCCGACAAGCGAGGCTACGGCAAGAAGGCGCTTGCTGAGTGTAATCTGTTGCATAATTAAAAATTACACATATCGGCACCAATGGTGCCGATATGTATCCAAGATTATTTGGTTTCGAGGAACTCGTTGATCTTTGCAACAAGCTCATCCGCATTGGTGCCGTGCACTTCGCAAGCCATTTCAATGGTCTCGCCGCGCGCAGAAGGGCAACCGAGGCAGTGCATACCTATTTCAAGGAAGAACTGTGCGGTCTCGCGATCGTAGTCAAGAACCTCGCCGATGATCGAATTTTTAGTAATCTTCATTGTTATTATCTCCTTTAAAAACATTGATACATTATTATTATACCCCCACAAATGTAATTTGTCAATCGTGTATTCGTAAAAGTAGCATAATAAAAGTAAATTTTTATGAATTTGTCTTGAAATCGTCAGCACATCGGAGTATAATGTACTTAACTGATAGCGAAAGGAGCAACACATAATGGATTGCATTTTCTGTAAAATAATTGCGGGGGAGATTCCCTCAAAGAAAGCGTACGAGGACGAGTATATGCTCGCGTTCCACGACATCGCACCTCAGGCTCCCGTACACATTCTCGTTATTCCCAAAGAGCACATCCCGTCCGTTGACGGTGTCAGTGCTGACAACTCTGCGGTGGTTGCCAAAATCTTCGAAACCATTCCGAAGATTGCAAGCGAAGCAGGCCTCACTAACGGTTACCGCGTTATCACAAACTGCGGCGACGATGCGTGCCAGACTGTAAAGCATCTGCACTTTCACATAATGGGTGGCAAAAAGCTACCCGAAAATATGGGATGACAGCAAAACGCCTGCTGACGAATCACTTCGTCAGCAGGCTTCTTTATACGCTTGTTTAGTTGTTAGCCGTCCAATCAAATGTGGCAGCGACCGTGAGTGTATCGATCTTTGTTCCGGCGTACACACCGTTGAAGAACCACGAAACGTCAACACTGCACGAGGTTTGACCAGCGTCTACCTGCTTGATATACGTTTCAAACGGAACGTATATCATTCCGGCTTCCTCATGAACGATCTCGTCTGTGGAGAACGTGTATGCGTCACCGTTCACAGTAACCTTACCACCGTCCGTTCTGGGACCGCAGTTTATATCGTAGCACTCAAGACCCACCTCAAACGCAACCGTAACGCTGCCGTCTGGGTTCATAAAGCAATCGTAGCTCAAAACCAGACGGATTTTCTCGTTCTGCCTTGAAACAATGCTTCCTGCCGCGTGCTCACCAAGCCAAAAGTCCTCGCCAAGGCTTATAACATTGCCGGTTTCTGACGGTGTGGGCAAGGGCTCGGCATCGCCGTCACCGTCGTTTTCTTGTGTTGTATCGTCAGTGGTTACTGCCGACTCGCTATCAGGTGCCGGCTCAGCCGTATCTGCCGGCTCGGTACTATCCGTCGCATCGGTCGTATCATAAGGCTCTGTCACATCAGTATCGTTTGTGTCCTCGGGCTCACCCCCGCCGACCTCGCTCTGAACGTTATCCTCTGTCGTATCAACGGGAGCGTAAATAATGTTGTCATCGGAGCTTGACTCCTCGACGTCCTGAACGTTATTCCCTGCGCATGCAGAAAGGAAAACGCAAGCACTCAGGCATAATGCAGAGATGTATATTATTCTTTTTAGCATAAATAATACCTCCAAATTACAGAACAGAGGTGCCGTTACAGCACCTCTGTTATCACATTACTTTCTGATTCTGGACCAGTCTGCGTAGAACTTCGCGAGGGTATCAACAGCAGGCTTGTCGCCGTTCGGAATGGGCTGTTCATTGAGCCATTCGAGAACCATTTCATCGTTCTCGTAAAGCTCCCAATACTCGTCGATAACGTCTGCAGCCTCATCCTCTTCATCACAAAGGTCAAGAGCCGTATAGAAGTCATTAGCAAGTCCGAGCGTGTACTCGTAGTACTCCATATCTATATCTTCCTCGGTGATTTCAAATCTGAAATACGGAGAAAGAACGAGCTCCTGATTGTGCTCCTTTGCCATATCCCAATATTCCATGGTCTCACCGTTAGGAGCATAAGCGATGAAGCAGTTACCGGTGTATTCAAGCTTCATGTTGTAATCGTCGCTTATCTTGGTAAGTCTGCCCTCGTCATCGAGCGTGTAGTGAACGTCCTCGATGCCGTAGCCGAAGAGATTGCGGAACTCTGCTCTTGTGTTAAGGTACGTGAGTATCTCCGTCGAGCGGGCTACGTCCTTGGTGTAAGTGCTTACCGCGAACATACCGTTGAAGAGGTTTTCCGTAGTACCCTGCGGTGCCTGAAGAGTAACTACATGGTATTTATCGGTATAGGGCTTGAGATCATCTGCATCACCCTTAAGAATACCGACGCCAAACTTATCCTCGGGAGTAAACGTTTCGCTGCCGATGCATCCATTCAGCTTGAGGTTAGAATAAAGCTTGGTATAATTTCTCCAATAAGTAGACTGGAAGATAATAGCGGGCTTAAAATCGTCGCCGTATACAGCCGTTGTGTCAAGCATTGAGCCGAAGATCGTCTTATCACCGTTCGGCGAGAAGTAGTTGCAGTTGAGGGGAGAGAGATCACCGACGATAGGCTGATACTCGGGCTCTGCGCGCTCTACGTCGCGGATAAAGAGATACGCGTCGCTTATAGTAGCGATATCGTCAATATCCCAATAGTACTTATCAAGGAGTTCCTTGTTTACGAGCATATATGTATAGTCGCCAACAAGCTGCTGATTTATAACTGCAAGCGTTTTACCGCCTATCTTCGCTGCGGAAATAAGCGACGGATGAACGTAAGACTTGATAAGCTTGGACTCTCCGTTGATCTGATTGTCAATTGCGGAGATAACTTCCTTTTCGTTGAACTTCATAAGCATTTCGAAATCAGTGATAAGGAAGATGTCAAGCTGATTTTCCTCAACCTCGGGGTAAACGGTGAAAATAAGACCGTTCTCATCAACCGCGGTTTCGTCACCGGTATTCGCTGTGGTTTCGGGTGCCTTCTCGGTTGCGAGAGTTTCACCCTTCGCCTTTGCTTCCTTTTCAGCCTTCTTTCTTGCTGCCTCAGCTTCCTTTTCGGCATCCTTGCGAGCCTGGATCTCGTCCATATACTCTTCAAGCTTTGCCTCATACTCATCTTCTTCAAGAAGAATGAGATCTATTGCCGTATTATACTGCGCCTCTGAAAGCTTGCTCATTGCAGCCTCGACCATAGCAACCGCCTCGTCGGTAGTACCCTCGCCCTTGATGCCCCAAATAGAGAGCGTCATCGCGCGAGCATCCTTGGTGCCGTCGATAGTCAGCGTACCCTCGGGATCTTCTTCGTTACCGCACGCCGCGGTAAATACCACTACCGTAAGCATAAGAAGACAAAGAGCCAAACTTATAATTCTTTTTTTCATTACTATCCTCCTGAATATTTGCCAAAAAATATACTCTAAATATTTTACACCAAAATTCGCAATCTGTCAAGCGAATTTTTACCACAAATCCTCACAAAAAAGCTATACGATTATATTTCATCACTTTTTGTTCACACACGATTGTGCACTTGCAACAATTTTGTTGGCGTTTTTTTTACGCTCAAGCAAAATGTTTGTTTGTTGTAAACAACTTTAGACAAACTTTTTGTTGCTTATGCCGAAAAAGCAACTTAGTCAAGGTAGTCCTTAAGACGCTTAGAGCGGCTCGGGTGACGGAGCTTACGCAGCGCTTTAGCCTCGATCTGGCGGATACGCTCTCTTGTGATGTTGAACTCCTTTCCGACCTCCTCAAGTGTACGGCTGCGACCGTCTATAAGACCAAAGCGGAGCTTCAGAACGTGCTCTTCACGGGGAGTCAGCGTATGAAGCACCTCGTCAAGCTGCTCACGAAGCAGCGCGTAGGACGCGGCCTCCGCGGGTGCGGGCGAATCCTCGTCGGGGATAAAGTCGCCAAGGTGGCTGTCCTCCTCCTCACCGATAGGCGTTTCGAGCGAAACGGGATCCTGCGCTATCTTCATTATCTCACGCACCTTTTCTGCAGTGGTACCCATTCTCTCAGCGATCTCCTCGGCAGACGCCTCACGTCCGTTCTCCTGAAGAAGCTGACGGGAGTAGCGCGAAACCTTATGAATTGTTTCCACCATGTGAACGGGAATTCGTATCGTGCGCGCCTGATCGGCTATAGCGCGGGTGATTGCCTGCCGTATCCACCACGTTGCATATGTCGAGAATTTGTAGCCCTTTCTGTAGTCGAACTTGTCGACCGCCTTCATAAGACCAAGGTTACCCTCCTGAATAAGATCGAGGAAGAACATTCCCTTTCCAACGTAGCGCTTCGCAATAGAAACAACGAGTCGGAGATTTGCCTTAACAAGCTCCTGCTTTGCTTCCTCATCACCATCTGCCATCTGTTCGGCAAGCACAAGCTCCTTCTCATTGTCAAGAAGCGGGACCTGGCCGATCTCCTTAAGATACATACGCACGGGGTCGTCTATTGCAAGACCCTCCTGCATAAGCATCTTTTCCATATCCTCGGCAGATTCGTACTGCTCGACCTCTGTTTCGATGTCCGCGAAATCGGGGCTGTCAAGATAATTGACCTCAATACCCTGGTTCTCAAGCTCTTCATAAAGCTTGTCGATCTGATCCATATCGTAATCGACCTCGCCAAGCGCCTCAATTATTTCACTTGACGTAAGCGAGCCTTTTGCTTTTCCTCGCGCAATCAGCTCGTTAATGTTGAACTTCTTTTCAGGCTCTGCGGCTTCGTCCGTATTTTCTGCCGCAGCATTTTCCTTTTCATCGTCAAGCTCGTAATTATCTATTTTGTCTACCATCTGTTTTTACCTTTCCTTGTGGGTTTAAATCATAAAGCTATCCGTTATCCCCGAAGCATCTTAACGACTGCGGGTCTGCGAAGCTTGCGCAGCGCCTTCGTTTCGATCTGGCGCACGCGCTCACGTGTAATATTAAGCTTCTCGCCAACAGCCTCAAGCGTCCACGCCGAGCCGTCAAAGAGTCCGAAGCGGAACATAATAACGCTTCTCTCTCTCGGAGTAAGAACGTACATCGCCTTTTCGATAGCCTCTCTGTCGAGTGTACCGAACGCCGCTTCCTCCGGAGGGGGAGAATCCTCATCGGTTATAAAGTCGCCAAGATGACTGTCGTCCTCCTCGCCGATAGGCGTTTCAAGCGACACGGGCTCTTGCGCGATCTTCTTTATTTCACGCACCTTCGCAGGCGTAAGTCCCATAAGCTCGGCAAGCTCCTCGTCGGACGCCTCATAGCCGCGCTCCTGCAAAAACTGACGGGACGTTCTCGAGAGCTTGTGTATGGTTTCGACCACGTGAACGGGTATGCGTATAGTTCTGCCCTGATCGGCTATCGCACGGGTTATCGCCTGACGCACCCACCATGTTGCGTAGGTGGAAAATCTGTATCCCTTTGTAAAATCAAATTTTTCGACAGCTTTTATAAGTCCGAGGTTTCCCTCCTGAATAAGATCAAGGAAGGACATTCCCTTTCCGACGTAGCGCTTTGCTATGGAAACGACAAGTCGCAGGTTAGCGTTTACAAGCTCGCGCTTTGCCTCCTCGTCGCCGCCTGCAATACGCTCGGCAAGCTTCACCTCTCCGTCGCTGTCAAGAAGTGGTATCTGTCCGATCTCCTTTAAATACATACGAACGGGAT
>JAZSJI010000011.1:0-2227 GCA_045534235.1 Candidatus Flemingiibacterium sp.
AGAAAAACCACCCGTGAGGGTGGTTTTATACTACATATCCTTCTTTATCCGCTCGAGTGCCGCCTTTTCGATGCGCGATACCTGCGCCTGCGAGATGCCGATCTCGCTCGCTATCTCCATTTGCGTGCGCCCCTTGAAGTAGCGCATATCAATGATGTTTTTCTCGCGCGGTGAGAGCTTTTTCATCGCCTCGCGCAGAGCGATGTCCTCGAGCCACGCTTCGTCGGTGTTGTCGGTATCGCTTATTTGGTCCATTATATAAATGGAGTCGCCGCCGTCGGTGTAGATAGGCTCGTAGAGGCTGACCGGCTCGACTATCGCTTCAAGTGCCGCGCCGACTTCCTCTTTAGGCACACCAAGCGCTTTGGCTATATCCTCGAGCGTCGGCTCACGGTCGAGTGTACGGACAAGCTGCTCGCGCGCACCGAGCGCGCGGTACGCGAGGTCACGTACAGAGCGGCTTACTCGAATACTGTTGCTATCACGAAGATGCCGCCGCACCTCGCCGACGATCATGGGCACTGCGTACGTAGAAAACTTTACTCCGAGGGTGGTATCGAAATTATCGACCGCTTTGATTAGTCCGATGCATCCGACCTGAAAAAGGTCGTCAAGGTTTTCGCCTCGCCCCGTAAAGCGCTGTATTATCGACAAAACGAGGCGCAAATTGCCGCTTATAAGCTCGTCGCGAGCAGCGAGGTCGCCGGCCTTTGCGCGTATTAAAAGCTCGTGCTTTTCGTCAGCGGTGAGTGTTTTGAGAGTTGAGGTGTTAACGCCGCAAATTTCTACTTTGCGGTTATAGGTTGATGACTTCATAACGTATGGCTGCCTTCCCATATACAAGACTCTATAGGTAGTATTGCCGCAAGGTCAAAGCCGTTATGCAGTCATAATTTTGTATTGTTTTGGTAAATGGAAATCTTACAGGGAAGAATATTTTCTGCGAGCGTGGGAACAATACCCTCGAATTCAAATTATGGAGGGTAACTATGTTCAAACACGAAAAAATGTTATTTGAGCCCGTCGAGGTCGAACGGGCAAATCCGCAGTACGCGGTGCTTTTGCAGGAGCAGCTCGGCGGCGGAAACGGTGAGCTTAAGGCGGCGATGCAGTATATGTCGCAGAGCTTTCGCATAAAGGATCCCGAGATCAAAGATCTCTTCCTTGATATCGCCGCGGAGGAGCTGAGCCATATGGAAATGGTCGCACAGACGATAAATCTCCTCAACGGTCACGACGTGGACGCCGCAAAGGTACAGTCGGGCGAGGTGCAGACGCACGTTTTGCTTGGCCTCAACCCCGGACTTATCAACGCGTCGGGATACTCGTGGACGGGCGATTACGTCACCGTTACGGGCGACTTGTGCGCCGACCTGCTCTCGAACATCGCGTCCGAACAGCGCGCGAAGGTAGTTTACGAGTACCTTTACAGACAGATCGAGGACAAGAAGGTGCGAAAGACCATCGACTTTCTTCTTAACCGTGAGGAGGCGCACAATCAGATGTTCCGCGATGCCTTCAACAAGGTGCAGGACAGCGGCTCCAACCGCGATTTCGGAACGACAAAGGCGGCGAAAATGTACTTCTCGCTCTCAAATCCCGGTCCGAACGCGTTTGCCGACACCGACACCCACGCGCCCGCGTTTAAATAAGAGAAAAGCTCCGCCAAATGGCGGAGCTTTTTAAGTTATATATCCTTTATATCAACGTACACGCCGTTCACCGTAACGTCTGCGTCGGCGCGCACCAACACGTACTTAACTCCGTCGATGACACGCGTTTCAACGAGGTCGCCGCGCTCGGGGTTTACTTTTATCACCACGTCGGGCGTCTTAATCTCAAGCTTTCTCGGCTCGACGATGTTGCGCGGATGTATCGGCGCGCACGTGCCGTACTCCTCGTCGCACTTCTTCTTGAAGTCCTCGATCTTTTCCTCGGGCACGCTTAAATTCGTGAGCACGCTCGCGATCTCGGTGCGCGTTATCGTAAGCTGCTCGGGCACACGGAGGTTTTTGTGCTCCTCCATGCGCAGCGCAACGTCGTCGTGCACCGCCTTTTCGACCTCGTACGAGCATTCCTTGCCGAGCGTGTCGGAGAGTACCGTTTCGAAGATGTTCTTCTGCTGACCTGCGGGCAAGGGAAGCTCTGTAGCAAAGATGTTTTTCGCGAACGCTTCCGAGCTGTCGTCAACATTTTTTACGTAGTAGAGCGCGTTGTAGATGTTCGT
>JAZSJI010000037.1:0-5443 GCA_045534235.1 Candidatus Flemingiibacterium sp.
CTCTGCTTGTGCTTGGGATTCTCGCAGATGACCATGACACGACCATGTCTCTTGATGATCTTGCACTTTTCGCAGATCTTCTTAACGGATGGTTTTACTTTCATTGTGTTCACCATGCCTTTCTCACAGTTATGTGTCTTATGCGTACAAATTTTTGAGCTTATTTAGCTCTCCAGGTGATTCTGCCCTTCGTAAGGTCGTATACGGTAACTTCAACCGTAACCTTGTCACCGGGGAGAATCTTGATATAATTCATGCGAAGCTTTCCCGAAATGTGGGCGGTAATGATGTGCCCGTTGGGAAGCTGAACCTTGAATACGGCGTTAGGCAGTGCCTCTATGACCGTACCCTCGAATTCTACAACGTCGTCCTTAGGCAGAATAATCCCTCCTTGATGGGTATTAAATGTTAATCAATCTTCGTGAGAACTATCACACCGTCGTCGGTTATCGCAATCGTATGCTCGTAGTGAGCCGAGAGCGTACCGTCAGCGGTTACGACAGTCCATTTGTCGCTTTTCTCGATAACGTCGGGAGCGCCGATATTGACCATGGGTTCTACCGCGATAGTCATACCGGAGCAAAGTCTGACGCCGCGTCCTTTGGTGCCGAAGTTCGGCACGTCGGGCGACTCGTGAAGCTCTGCGCCGACACCGTGGCCGACGTATTTCTTCACGACTGAAAAGCCGTTTCCCTCAACATAGCTCTGTACGGCGTATCCGATGTCGCCAACCCGATTTCCGGGCTTTGCCTCGGCAATGCCGCGCCAAAAGCTTTCCTTCGTGACCTCGATAAGACGCATAGCCTCGTCTGACACCTTGCCAACGGCAAAGGTATTGGCGCTGTCGCCGTGGAAACCCTTATAAAAAGCTCCGACGTCGACCTTAACTATGTCGCCCTCCTCGATCACTCGCGCTGAGGGGATACCGTGTATGACCTCATTATTGATACTGATACAAGCACTTCCCGGAAAACCGCCGTAGCCGAGGAACGAGGGCTTCGCACCGCTCTTTTCGATGTGGTGGCGAATTATCGTGTCAAGCTGCTTTGTGGTCATACCGGGCTTTATGGATTCACCGGCGAGAGCGAGCGCTTCGCCCGTGATCCTGCCTGCCTCACGCATCAGTTTAAGTTGGTCCTTGTTTTTAACCGATATCATTGATTTTATCTGCCCTGTTTCTTTTCTTCGATAAGAGCAAGCGTCAAGGCCGTTGTATCCTCAAGCTTTTCCTGACCTACAACAGTTGCCAGCTTACCGCGCTTCTCGTAGAAACTCTCAAGCGGCTGTGTCTGCTCGTGATAGGTCACGAGTCTACTCTTAACGACCTCGGGAGCGTCGTCCTTGCGGATAGTGAGCTTATCGCCGCACTTGTCGCAAATCTCACCGCTCTTTGAGGGATTGAAAATTGTGTGATAGGATGCGCCGCACTTTGCGCATACGCGTCTGCCGGACATTCTCTCAACGATCTTTTCGTCGGGAACGAAAATGTTTACAACAAGATCGATCTCGACCTTCATTTCTTCGAGAGCCTCTGCCTGCGGTACAGTTCTGGGGAAACCGTCAAGAATGAAGCCATTCTTGCAGTCGTCCATTGCAAGACGCTCCTTGATGATGCCGATAACGACCTCATCGGGAACGAGTGCGCCGTTTTCCGTGTACTGCTTTGCAGCCTTGCCCATCTCGGTCTCATTCTTTATCGCTTCTCTGATGATAGCGCCCGTGGAAATCGCGGGAATAGCATACTTCTCGGAAACGATCTCTGCCTGAGTACCCTTGCCGGCGCCGGGTGCGCCGAGGAAAATCATTTTCATAATTTTTCTCCCAATAGTCTTTGCTACTCGCTTCGCCCGATTTAAGAGGTTATCTTAAATCGGCGAAAACGAAATAGTGCTTATTCAAGGAAGCCCTTATAATGACGCATGGTCATCTGAGCCTCAAGCTCGCGGTAGGTCTCGAGTGCAACACCGACAACGATGATGATCGAAGTACCTGCGAATGCAACCTCTGCAAGGTTCTGTGCGCCCTTGGTAACGATGTTGAGAATAATGTTCGCAACAAGCGGAAGCACAGCTACGCCTGCAAGGAAGAATGCACCCATAAGAGTTACCTTATTGAGGATCTTCGTGATGTAGTCGGAGGTGGGCTTGCCGGGACGAATACCGGGGATGTTACCGCCGTTCTTCTTCAGATTGTTCGATACCTCAACAGGGTTGAAGGAGATCGTAATGTAGAAGTAAGAGAATGCGATAATGAGCACGAGGAACAATACAGCATAAAGCCAGGACTGATACGAGAACAGCTGCTGGAAGTTATACCAGAACGTACCCTCCTCGGGAGTCGGGAACAGCATAGCAATCGTGCTGGGAAGTGCAAGAATGGAGTTAGCGAAGATGACGGGCATAACGCCGGACATATTCAGCTTGAGCGGGAGATTGGAGCTCTGACCGCCGTACATCTTACGACCTACCTGACGCTTTGCGTACTGGATCGGAATACGTCTTTCGGAGTGGGTGATAAAGATGACGAAGAGTACCATTGCGAGCGCAATCACAACTACGAGGATCGCGGTGATGATACCTGCAACGCCACCCGAAACAATTCTCTGGAAGAGTCCGGTTATGATAGAGGGTGCGGAAGAAACGATGTTTACGAAGAGGATAATGGAGATACCGTTACCGATTCCGTTGTCGTTGATCTTCTCACCGAGCCACATAATAAGTGCGGAGCCTGCGGTGTAGCAAGTGATGATTACGATAGCGGCGAAGATGCCGTTATCAGTGAGGAAGCCGTAGTTTCTCAGATACATATAGTAGCCGTAGGAGGTTACGAGCGCGATTGCGATAGTAACAACACGGGTGATCTGATTGATCTTCTTTCTGCCGTCCTCTTCCTTGGACATATTCTCGAGAGCGGGAATAGCCACGCAGAGGAGCTGCATAATAATCGAAGAGTTGATGTACGGCGAAATGGAGAGAGCGAAGAGCGTCGCCTGCGAGAATGCCGAGCCCGAAATGATGCTCATATACTCGAAGATCGAGCCGCTGCCCATCTGCATAATACCGTCATATACCGCAGCATTCAGGTACGGTACGGGAATCGAGCAACCGATTCTGTAAAGTACAACGATGAATACTACGTATAAGAGCTTACGGCGAAGCTCGGGCTGTGCCCAAGCATTTCTAAGTGTCTTAAACATTAGATCACCTCAGTCTTTCCGCCCGCTGCTTCGATCTTTTCTTTAGCAGTTGCTGAAAAGACTGTTGCTTCAACGGTAAGCTTTTTGGTAATGTCTCCGTTGCCTAACACTTTAAGTCCATCAAATGCCTTGCGAATAATACCCTTTTCGATGAGTGCTGCGAGGTTAACGGTTGCACCGTCCTCGAACACGTTGAGTGCCTCTACGTTTACGATAGCGTACTTAGTAGAGAACTGATTGTAGAAACCTCTCTTGGGGAGTTTTCTGTAAAGCGGGATCTGACCGCCTTCAAATCCGGGTCTTACACCGCCGCCGGAGCGAGCGTTCTGACCCTTATGGCCCTTACCGGCAGTTTTGCCGTTACCGGAGCCTGCACCTCTGCCTTTGCGCCAAGCGGGAGCATTGGAGCCTGCGGCAGGTGAAAGTTCATGAAGCTTCATTAGGTTTTTCCTCCTTATACTGAATTTTTGTATAAATTATACGGTTTCCTTCTTTACAAGGTGAGAAATAACCTTTACCTTGCCGTCGAGGACTTCATTATCAGCGTGGATAGTGGAGTCGCCGATCTTGCGAAGACCGAGCGAAGCTGCAGTAGCCTTCTGATTCTGCTTTGCGCCGATAAGGCTCTTAACAAGTGTTACTTTTGCGTTTGCCATCTTATTAAGCCTCCTTATTTCGTTACCGCTTCCTTGCTGATTCCGCGCATTGCTGCAACTTCTTCAGCGTTACGAAGCGTCTTGAGTCCCTCGAAAGTAGCCTTGATTACGTTCACAGGGTTATTGGAACGAAGGCACTTTGTACGGATGTTCTTGATGCCGGCCTTCTCGATTACGGCACGAACTGCGCCGCCTGCGATAACACCGGTACCGGGAGCTGCGGGCTTAAGGAGAACACGGCCTGCGCCGAACTCACCAATAACCTCGTGAGGAATGGTCGAGCCTCTCATGGAAACCTCGATCATATTCTTCTTTGCGTCCTCAACGCCCTTACGGATAGCGTCCGGAACCTCGGCAGCCTTGCCGAGACCGTAGCCTACGTGACCGTTACCGTCGCCAACTACCATCAGCGCGGTAAATCTCATAATACGTCCACCCTTAACGGTCTTCGAAACACGTCTGATGCAGACGGTCTGTTCCGTAAGATCGAGAGTAGCCGGATCAAAATTCTTCTTTGCCATTTTGTTTGCCACACGGGTTTTACACGGCTCTTTATCCGATACCCGTTTCCTCTCTTAGAATTAAATAATTTGGTTTTTGACCAAACCGTGTATAAACTGGTCTTTTCGAACATCGTCCTTATAGAACGGTGAGATTTTCAACGTTTTCCGAAGGAAATCGAGTTCATTGAACTCGAAGTTGAAAACTCACGGTTCTCAATCGCGAAGCGATTTAGAACTTAAGTCCGCCTTCTCTTGCACCTTCTGCAAGCTCCAATACACGACCGTGGTAAACGTATCCGCCTCTGTCGAATACGACTTCGGTGATACCCTTTGCAGTAGCACGCTCAGCAATAAGCTTGCCGACCTGCTTTGCTGCTTCCTTGTTTCCGCCGTTGCCCTCGAAAGCCTTTTCAAGGGAGGAAGCGGATGCAAGAGTTACGCCTGCAACATCATCGATGACCTGAGCCTGGATGTTGTTAAGCGAACGATATACGCAGAGACGCGGACGAGCCGCAGTGCCGGAAATCTTGGCTCTGACTCTCTTATGTCTCTTAAGACGCTGGATATTACTATCCTTTCTCGATACCATGCAAGTCCACTCCTTTCATTATTTACCGGTTTTGCCGGCCTTACGGCGAATGTGTTCGCCTTCATACTTAATACCCTTACCAAGGTACGGCTCGGGAGGTCTCTTCTCGCGGATCTGAGCAGCGATCTGTCCGACAGTCTGCTTGTTGATACCGCTTATGATGATCTCGGTCTGCGAAGGAACTTCGAACTTAATGTCGTCGAACTCTTCGAAGGTAACGTTGTGAGAGTAGCCGAGGTTGAGAAGGAGGGTGGTACCCTGCTTCTGTGCTCTGTAACCTACACCGTTGATCTCGAGCTTCTTCTTGTAACCATTGGTAACGCCTTCATCCATATTAGCGAGGAGATTTCTGGTAAGTCCGTGAACTGCGCGGTCTTCCTTCTCGTCGGTAGGACGGGTAACAGTGATCTCTGCACCCTCAACCTTGATGGTCATTCTGGAATTGAAGGTTTCGGTAAGAGTTCCGAGAGGACCCTTAACGGTAACTACATTTCCATCA
>JAZSJI010000103.1:0-18918 GCA_045534235.1 Candidatus Flemingiibacterium sp.
CCCGCCGCCGCCGCCCCTTGCGAATACCTCGGAGAGTGCGAGAGTTGCGCCGCGAGCCTCGCAAGCCTTGCGTACGAACTCAAGCTCTGCGTCGGTGTCGGTATCGAAGCGGTTGAGAGCAACGACTACGGGTACACCGTACTTGGTGAGGTTGTCGATGTGAGCCTCGAGGTTTACGATACCCTTTTCGAGAGCCGCAAGATTTTCAGCCTTAAGCTCGGTCTTGGGTACGCCGCCGTTATATTTGAGTGCACGAATGGTAGCGACGAGCACGATAGCGTTAGGTGCAAGCCCTGCCTTGCGGCACTTGATGTCAAGGAACTTTTCTGCGCCAAGGTCTGCGCCAAATCCCGCCTCGGTGATGCAGTAGTCAGCAAGCTTAAGAGCAAGCTTGGTTGCACGAACGGAGTTACAGCCGTGTGCAATGTTAGCGAAGGGACCGCCGTGGATAATAGCAGGGGTGTTTTCGAGAGTCTGAACGAGGTTCGGCTTGATAGCGTCCTTTAAAAGCGCAGTCATCGAGCCTTCAGCCTTGATGTCGCGAGCGTAAACGGGAGTGCCGTCGTACTTGTATGCGACGAGAATGTTGCCAAGGCGCTTCTTTAAGTCGGAAATGGACTCTGCGAGGCAGAGGATAGCCATAACCTCGGAAGCAACGGTGATCTGGAAGTGATCCTCACGAACGACACCGCTCATCTTGCCGCCCATACCGATTACGCAGTTACGAAGCGCACGGTCGTTGGTGTCGGTGCAGCGGATAACCACTACGCGACGGGGGTCGATGCCAAGCTCGTTGCCCTGGAAAATGTGGTTGTCGAGAATAGCACAGAGGAGATTGTTTGCTGCGGTGATAGCGTGGAAGTCGCCGGTGAAATGAAGGTTGATGTCCTCCATGGGAACGACCTGCGCGTATCCGCCGCCTGCCGCGCCGCCCTTAACGCCGAATACCGGACCGAGAGAGGGCTCGCGAAGCGCGATTACAGCGTTCTTGCCGATCTTTTCCATAGCCATACCAAGACCTACGGTCGTGGTGGTCTTACCCTCGCCTGCAGGGGTCGGGTTGATAGCGGTAACGAGAATGAGCTTGCCGTTAGGCTTATCAGCGGTACGCTTGATGAAATCGTCGTTGATCTTCGCCTTGTACTTACCGTAGTACTCGAGCTCATCTTCGGTTACACCGAGCTTTTCGGCAATCTTGCCGATGGGAAGCATAGTAGCTTCCTGTGCGATCTGGATGTCTGTTTTCATTTTGTTTTCCCTTTCGTTTTTTGGAGGAATGCTATTCCTCCACAGCATAGAAGTATTCTTATGGGTATATTATAACACATCTCTAAAGGAGGCGTCAATAGTTTTATAAAATATTTATTTTTAGAAAGATTGAGACTATTTTGTAAAAAAACTGTTGAATTTATTGAAAAGTGGTAATAATTATGCTATAATCGTTGTATTGGGATAACTAAATGAGGTGAATTAAAATGAGCATCCTACCAAACATAATAACCTCAATGCGAATACTCGGCGCACTCGCACTTATTTTTACCGAGCCGCTTACACTCGCATTTTTTATAATATACACTCTCTCCGGTATAAGCGACGCCATAGACGGTTGGATAGCACGTAAATTCAACGCCACGAGCAAGCTCGGCACCGTACTCGACAGCATCGCTGACTTACTTTTCTATACGGTTATGCTTCTTAAAATAGCGCCTATGCTTTTCGAAATGCTCCCCGGCGGTATATGGATAGCCGTCGCGGCAGTACTGCTTATTCGCATAGCGACATATATTCTCGCGGCATTCAAATATCACCGCTTCGCCTCCCTTCACACCTATCTCAACAAGCTTACGGGAATTGTGATGTTTACTGTTCCCTACTTTATAAAGCTCCCGATAGGAACGGCGGTATGCTTCATCGTCTGCTCGGTCGCAGCACTCGCATCGCTCGAGGAGCTGATAATTCACATAAGATCCAAGCATTACGATGAGAACGCGAAATCGCTTCTCAAGGTAGCATAATAAAAACGGTGCGGTTTTACCGCACCGTTTCTTTATTTGATGTGTACGATATTGTCGACTACATTGAGTCTGTCTGCGCAGAAAAGCTCAATGGCCTCGGGGAGTATCTTCCACTCCGCCTCTTGCATAATTCTCTGCTGAAGGGTTTCGGGCGTGTCACCCTCCTCTATCGCTACAGCCTTCTGCGCGATTATCGGTCCGCCGTCGCACACCTCGTTTACGAAATGCACGGTCGCGCCCGAAAGCTTGACACCCTTCTTAAGCGCCGCTTCATGCACGTGAAGCCCGTAAAATCCCTCGCCGCAAAAGCTCGGTATGAGCGCGGGGTGCACGTTTATCACGCGGTTTTCAAACGTACGAGTAAACTCGCCGTCGAGTATTATCATAAAGCCTGCGAGCACAACAAGGTCGATGCCGCGTGCGGTAAGCACGTCGATAAGCTTTTTCGTGTATTCGCTTCTGTCAGGATAATCCTTCTTTGGTATAACGATGCCCTCGACACCGTGATTTTTGGCGCGCTCGAGCGCAAACGCGCCCTCCTTCGAGGATACGACCACGTCTACCTTGCCGCTTTTGATGATACCGCTGTCGATAGCATCGAGTATCGCCTGAAGGTTAGTGCCGCCGCCCGACACCAAAACTGCAATTTTCTTCATAATGTACCTCGCTTATGCAAGCTCGGACTGAAGCTTTGCGTCCTTTGCTATAACGCCTGCCTCCATCTCCGCCTTAAAGCGTGCGAGCTTATCAGCAAGAGCGTCGTCGGAAAGCGCGAGCATCTGTGCCGCGAGGATAGCCGCGTTCTGTGCGCCGTCTATTGCAACGGTTGCAACGGGAATACCGCCGGGCATCTGTACCATCGAGAGAAGCGAATCGAGTCCGTCCATAGTCGAGGACTTTATCGGAATACCGATAACGGGAAGCGTGGTGTACGCCGCGATAACGCCGCCGAGGTGCGCCGCCTTACCTGCCGCCGCGATGATAACGCCAAAGCCGTTTGCCTTTGCGCCCGACGCGAATTCTTCCGCCTGACGGGGAGTTCTGTGCGCGCTTATTACGTGCGCCTCATACGGAATACCGAACGCCGCAAGCTGATCGATACACTTCTTAACTACCGGCAGATCGGAATCACTGCCCATAATAACTGCAACCTTTTTCATAACACTGTCCTCCAAAATTTTATTTAACAAATTTTATATTTTGGTAAGCTCCGCCATACGCATAACGTAATGGTTCGCTTCCTTTTTTATTGCATCCTTGCAATCCTCTGACGTGGGATCATATACGCCGCACACGGGCATTCCGGCAACTTTGGCAGTGCCGAGCGCGCCCATATTGTCGTCGAGGAAAAGCACGTCGCCAACGCTCACGCCTATCTTCTCTGCCGCCATTTTGTATATGTTCGGATCAGCCTTGCTTGTGCCGAAATCATCGCACGACCAGACGTTATCGAAAAGATCGTATATGCAAAGTCTTTTAAGACACGGATCAAGCATTTGATGCGGACTTGCTGTAAGTATATTAAGGCTTGCGCCGCTTTGCTTGAGTGCTTTGAGGGTTTCTATGACTGTTTCCTTAGCCTCAATCGTGTTCTCATACTCGAAAATCGAGTATGACTTCATCTGTGCAATAATCTCGTTCTCATTACCCCCAAGTCCGAGCGTTTTAAAATATCTCGCGGTACCGAGGTATCCGAGCGGAGTAATGATCTTAACGATGTCGTCGCCGTACGCTATGCCGTTCTCGTCGAGTATGCGAGTCATAACAGCCGCAAATGTCGGCATCGAGTCGACGAGAGTGCCGTCGAAATCGAATAAATATGTATTGTATTTCACTATTGTATATCGCCTTTTAAAATGCGTTCGGGCAAAGCCCCGCCGCGATAAAATCGTCGTTGCGTACGGTGTCACCGCCAAAGCCTGCGGGGCGCATATACTTTTCGGTCGGCTCGATATCGGCAGATATACTGCCAACGTCCTTGCCAATATCCTTGATGATATGTCCGTCGGGCGCAACTATCATCGAGCAGCCGCCGCGCTCATCACTTCCCATGGAGAAGGAAGATCTTGCAACGAAAGCGTTGCATCTGAATGCGGTAAGCTTCGCCTGCGCACGGATTATGTCAACACGCTCGCCGCGCTGATAACCGGGGATAAGTATGATGTCCGGCTTGAAGGCGGCTATGTGCTCGATCTGCTCGTTAAAATAAACGTCGTAGCAGGTCATAAACGCAAAGCGTATACCGTCAAGCTCGAAGGTGCACTTGCATTTGCCGCTTTCGTTACCTGCTTCAACGCCGAGCGTTATCTCCGACGGCGGCAGATGCTGTTTATCGTAAACGAACGCCGCCTCGCCGTTTTTGTTGTAGAGATAGGTACTGTTCTTAATTTTATCGCCGCGGCGCTCGAGCACGTTTATCGCAACGTACGCGCCCTTCTCTTTTGCGACTCTGCTTGCTTCATCAAGCATCATCTTTGCGCGCGGCAACGCCGCAATCTCCGCCTCGGGATCGGACAGTCCGCCTGCGTTGGAATATTCGGGGAGAACGATAAGTCCGCCCGCAGGAACGGATTTAAGCTCCTCGAGCAAGAACTCTGCTATAACTCCGTCCGGACGCTCGCCAGCGAAATAGGACGGCTGGACTACCGTAACATTTAACATGATTTATATCTCCTATTAGGATAATGTACTTTTGAATATTATATCATAACAGCTCGGCAATGTCAATCACTTTTGCACCCGGTGATGCATCAAAGTGCAATGAGGCGTATTGCAATAATTCCAAGCGCCATACCGACCGTCGGCATACTGATACCGTTCCACGTCGGGATACCAACGATAGCCATAATTATAAAGGCTATTAGGAACATATAGAAATTGTTATGTATAAATGTTATGTGCGGGACTTATACAAGCGTTGCTCTTTTTTGCAAATACACTCTTAAGCCCGTTGGCAAATGCCGATACGATAAGTAAAATATAATCCATTATACTTCCTGCTCAAATCATAGTCGCACCGACTTTTCGCACGTCGCCCTCGCAGCAAAGCTCCGCAATACGCTCCGCCCTTAGGTGCAGCGCATACTGCTCCGCCGCCTTACCCGAAAGGCTCTTTGCGTCGGACATTTTTGAGAGTATCGCGATGTCAGATTTCTTGCGTGAAATCGCGAGCAGCTCGCGACCGCGTTCGTTTGCGGCAAGCACGCTCGTAAAGAGCGGTGCCGACTCCACGTCGCGCATCGTCACGCCGAGAAGCGACGCTATAAGCACGCGCCGTACGCGTGATGCGGAGTAATGCCTTCCCTTCGCCGCTTCAACAAGCTCACCGATAGCGCGGAACTCGTTTGCAAGGTCGACAAGGCGATTCTCCATACCGCTCGATACCTCCATAGCGTCCTTTATCTCACTTGGTAAAGCCGTACGAAGCCTTGCAATCACCGCGGCGTCGAGGCGCGAAAGATCGTATCTGCGCTCCTCTGCAAGCTCGCGCGTCAGAATGTCGTACGATGCCTTTGGCATATAGCGCGACAGATCGCGGCGCGAGAAATCGCGCGCGTCGGGTGCAATTGCGGCGCGTATAGCCGTCGCCGAGCATATCTCGCAAAGCTCCTCGGAGTTGTAAACCTCACCGATACGTTTTACCGTTGCAGGCTCTATGCTACTGTTAAGCTTTTTTAGCGCGCGGATATATTCAAGGCCCAAAAGGTCGTTTGAGCCGTCAAAATGTTCGCTCGTGCCGTAAAGCTCGGCGTATACCTCGGCACGCAGTTCGGCAATTCCGCGCTCACGGTGTGCTTCACGCGCCGCCGAAAGTGCATCGGCAAACTCACTCGACGAAAGTCGCTCGGCGCACTGTGTCAGCGAGCGAATATCTCCCGATTCACTGCCAAACGCGAGCGTGTCGACCACACCAAGACCGTTTGCGACGGCAACGCCGCCGAGCGCGAAAAATTCCGCGCCTGCAAAACACCACGGTGCAGGAAGCTCGACTACGAGGTCAACACCGCACAGTACCGCCGCCTCGGCACGTGCATATTTATCTATGATAGCCACGTCACCGCGCTCGACAAAGCTGCCGCTCATCACGGCGACAACGGAAGAGCCGTCGGATTTGAGCGTGTCGATAAGATATTTATGTCCGCTGTGAAACGGGTTGAATTCGGAAATTACGGCGTAAGTTTTCATTTTGGCACTCCAAAACTAAAAAAATCGGTAAAAAATTGAAAATAGCTATTGAAAAGTAGGAAAATTTGTGTTATAATAAACTGTATATTTTTATTTTACCACAAAATAAGCAAAAATGCAATAATCAATGGAGGAAAAACAATGAAAGTTTTAGTTGTAAACGCAGGCAGCTCGTCGCTTAAGTATCAGCTTTTCGACACCGCTACCTACGATGTAGTCGCAAAGGGTATCTGCGAGAGAATCGGTATCGGCGGTAAGATCACCCACAAGATGCCGGGCCGTGATAACTACGTTGCCGAGATCGATATGCCCAACCACTCGGTTGCTACCAAGATCCTCGTTGACACTCTCGTGTCCGAAGAGTACGGTTGCCTCAAGTCTATGAGCGAGATCGAGGCAGTAGGTCACCGCGTTGTCCACGGTGGTGCATACTTCTCCGAGTCCGTTCTCGTTACCCCCGAGGTTATCGAGAAGCTCAACAAGTGCATCGACCTTGCTCCCCTTCACACCCCTGCACACCTTATGGGTATCGAGGGTATCACTAACGAGCTTCCCGGTGTTCCTCAGGTTCTCGTATTCGACACCGCTTTCCATCAGACTATGCCCGACTACGCTTGGATGTATCCGATCCCGTACGAAATGTACGAGAAGTACTCCATTCGCCGCTACGGCGCACACGGCACCTCGCACCGCTTCGTTGCAGGCGAGATGTGCAAGATTCTCGGCAAGACCGAGGGTACCAAGATCGTAACCTGCCACATCGGTAACGGTTCTTCGATCTCCGCTGTTAAGGATGGCAAGGTTATCGACACCTCTATGGGCTTCACTCCCCTCGACGGCGTTGAGATGGGTACTCGCTGCGGTTCTATCGACCCTGCTATCGTAACCTTTATTATGGAGCACGAGGGCTTTACTCCGAATGAAATGAGCGACTTTATGAATAAGAAGTGCGGTTTCCTCGGCGTATCCGGCATCTCCTCTGACAGCCGCGACATCGAGGCTGCTATCCTTGAGGGCAACAAGCGTGCAGAGCTTGCCGCTAACATCCTCGCATATCAGGTTAAGAAGTACATCGGTATGTACGCTGCTGCTATGAACGGCCTCGACGCTGTTGTATTCACCGCAGGTATGGGTGAGAACAACCCCGAGCTTCGCGAGCGTGCTTGCACCGCTATGGACTTCCTCGGCATCGAGATCGACAACGAGCTCAATGCAAAGACTCTCCGTCAGCCTAACAACGTTAAGCTCTCCACCGACAACTCCAAGGTTCAGGTTTGGGTACTTCCCACCAACGAGGAGCTTGTTATCGCATCCGATACAGAAGCGATCGTTAAGGCTCTCTAATTAAATAAGTCAAAACGCTCTGCCGTACGGCAGAGCGTTTTTTATTATTCGTTGTCAAGCAGCTCCTTGTAGAAGCTACAGTAGTCGCCGCGATTCTCTGCCGTGAACGTCAGAGCCTCACGCGGATGACGGTTGAGCTGTCCCGTAAACATATACTGCAGATCAAAGCCCCATACAACGCCCGACTCGCGAAGCGGTATCATATACTTTTCTATAAACGTAAGCATACTGTAGAGGTTGTACTTCGGATTTTTTAGGAAGCCGAGAAGAAGCTCTGTCGCACAGTTTCCTGCACCGCGCCCCATTCCCTGCACCGTCACGTCAAGGTAGCTTACGCCGCGCGAGAGGGTGTCTATCGTGTTCGCGAATGCGAGATTTTGATTGTTGTGCGCGTGGAAGCCCACCTTCTTGCCTACCTTGTCAGCCGCCTCGATATACTGCTGTGCAAGCGTTGAAGCATTCTCGGGATAAAGCGCGCCGTAGCTGTCGACGAGGTAAATTACGTCGACGCTCGATTCAACGAGCATTGCGAGCGCTTCCTCGATCTGATTGCCACCCGCCTGCGTTACAGCCATAATGTTGCACGCTGTTTCGTATCCGAGCGCGTGAAGATACTCGATCATTTCAAGCGCCGCGGGTATCTGGTGAATGTAGCACGCAACGCGCACCATATCTATTACCGACTCGGACTTCGGAAGAAAATCGCGTCTGAAATTACAGCGTCCGACATCCGCCATAACCGCTATCTTCATATCGGAAATATTCTCGCCGACGATAGCACGGATATCCTCCTCGCGGCAGAATTTCCACGGGCCGTATTCGCTCACGTCAAAGAGATCGGGGTCTGCCTTATAACCGAATTCCATATAGTCAACGCCGCTCTTTACGTTAGTCTTATAGAGCTCGCGTACAAACTCGTCTGTGAAGTTAAAATTATTGCAAAGTCCGCCGTCGCGAAGCGTAGCGTCAAAAACCTTGACGTCGTCGCGAACGCTCATAAGATTACCTTTTCTCTGTGCCATTTTATCAACTCCTTTGGAATAATGCATTTATTATTATACAACTCTGTGCCGTCTTTGTCAAGTCGTCAAGGGACTTTTCGAGAATTTCTATTGACAGCACTTTTGTCGCGTGCTATAATTTAGGTAAAAGGAATTATTTTAGGAGAAATCTCTATGACATACGAATTTATCTCGTCCGAGCGTTACACCGACACCTCGACAAAGCTTACGTTCTTACTTAACGGCAGATTGACAATAGTTGTCCGCCCCGACGCTCCCGCAAAAGGCAATCCAACAGTCTGGCGCGCGGAATTTTCCGGCGCGTTTGACAGCGTAGACCGAGCAATGCTTGAGCGCGGCTGGTTTATCGTTTATCACTCGGTCAGCAATATGTACGGCTGCCCCGAATCGCTTGTAATGATGCGCGAGTTTTACGATTTTATGGAGCAGACGTTTAATCTCTCAAAAAAGCCCGTACTCTTCGGCTTCTCGCGCGGTGCGCTCTACTCGGTCAACTACGCGGCGAAGTACCCGACTGCTGTCGGCGCGCTCTATCTTGACGCGCCGTGCCTTTCCAATCACTATTGGCCCGGCAGCGACAAGTACGACGGCACAGGCGAGCAGCTGCTTCTCTTTAAGTGGCTCGGCATCACCAAGGCAGAAGTTGCGACCTATAGCGGATATCCGAAGGACCGTGCACATCTTGTCAAGGATATTCCGATAATCATCGTTCAGGGCGACGCGGACGTTGAGTGCGTTTGGGAAGAACACGGTAAATATTTCGTCGACAAACTCGAGGCTGCGGGCGGCAAGGCAGAGATAATCTTCAAGCCCGGCTGCGGTCACCATCCGCACTCGCTTGACGATCCCACACCCGTAGTTGAGTTTATCGAGAAGAATTACAAGGCATAAAAATCACCCGTCACGAAAACGTGACGGGTGATACTTTTTTACTTGGTCTGCACGAGGTGGAACGCAAAGCCTGCGATCTCGTCTGCAAAGTATATTGCTATGAGATTGCCCTTTGCATCATACTTTTTAGAGGATTCGTTAAACTTAACGCCCATATTCTCGAAGTAGAATATCGCGCGGTCGATGAAGTTCGTACCGATAGCGATGTGACCGTTCCTTCCGAGGTACGGCTCGTACATAAGCTCGATGCCCGTGCCTGCGAACGCACTGCTGTTACCGGGCTTGCCTGCAAAGCCGAACATCGTTTCAATAAGAGCGAGCGCCTTGTTTGCCTCGTCCTTGTTCTCGCAGTTGATGCCAATATGCTTAACCTCAAAGCCGAGCATCTGCATTACGGCGTTTCTCGTAAGCTCGGTGATCTTGTCCCATTCGCCCGCGTTCATAAGGTCAGCCGATACCATATAGCTGCCGCCGCACGCGAGGATCTTGTTGAACTTTAAGTAGGAGAGGATATTATTCTCGTTAAGACCACCGGTAGGCATAAACTTAAGTCCGCCGTACGGAGCGCTCATAGCCTTGATCATCGGAAGACCGCCCGCAGCCTCTGCCGGGAAGAATTTTACAACGTCGAGTCCAAGCTCGAGAGCAGCTTCGATGTCGGACGGATTAGCACAGCCGGGAGTTATCGGCACGCCGATGTCGATGCAGTGCTTAACGACCTTCGGATTAAGTCCGGGCGAAACGATAAACTTCGCACCTGCCGCAACAGCCGCGTCAGCCTGCTCGGGAGTAAGTACGGTTCCCGCGCCAACGAGCATATTCGGGAACTCTGTAGTAATACGCTTGATAGCCTCTGCGGCACAAGCGGTGCGGAAGGTGATTTCCGCAACGGGAAGACCGCCCTTGCAAAGTGCACGTGCAAGCGGTACTGCCTGCTCGATATCGTCGATCTTAACTACGGGCACGATTCCGTAAAGACCGATTTTCTTGAGAATTTCGTTCATTTTCTTCACCTCTTATTATTTATAGAATGCCTTGATAGCCTTGTGTGTCATATACACGTCGTACTTGGAAACAAGCTCGTAGGGAGCGTGCATCGAGAGCACCGGTACACCGAGGTCGATAACGTCGATATTGATGTTTGCGATGAACTTTGCAACAGTTCCGCCGCCGCCAAGGTCAACCTTGCCGAGCTCTGCCATCTGCCAGTCAACGCCGTTCTCGTCGAAGGTCTTGGTAACGAAGGATACCATCTCTGCGGAAGCGTCGGACGTGCCGGACTTGCCGCGTGCACCCGTGTACTTGGAGAGTACAACGCCGTGGTTGAGGAAAGCAGTATTGCGACGCTCGAACACCTCGGGGAAATTGGGATCGTACGCAACGTTTACGTCAGCGGAGAGGCACTTGGAGTTCTGACGAACAACTCTCGGGTTGCCGCCGAGCGCGAGTGCGATCTCCTCGATAAGGTCTGCAAGCAGTGCGCACTGCATACCCGAAACACCGTCAGAGCCGACCTCTTCCTTGTCTGCGATAATGTTAAGAAGCGTGTGCTCGGAGTCCTCGGACTCAAGCATAGCGGTGATAGACGGATACGCGCAAACGCGGTCATCGTGACCGTACGAGCCGATCATCGAGCGATCAAGACCGATATCGCGCGCCTTCATCGCTGGAACTGCGCAAAGCTCGGAGCTGATAAGGTCAGCCTCGGTGCAGCCGTACTTTTCGTTGAGCATAGAAAGGACGGTAAGCTTTACCTTGTCGGAAGCCTTCTCGTCGTCAAAGGGCTCGCTTGCCGCGAGTACGTTGAGCTGTTCGCCTTGAATAGCCTCTCCGACGTTCTTCTGATACTGAAGCTGGGAAATGTGCGGTGCAAGGTCGGTGATGTAGAATACGGGATCGTTGTCGTCCTCGCCGACACATACGGTAACGTCGCCGTCGGGCTTACAGATAACACCGTGAAGCGAAAGAGGAGTTGCTACCCACTGATACTTTTTAATGCCGCCGTAATAGTGAGTCTTGAAGAAGCAAAGCTCGCTGTCCTCAAATACGGGCTGAGGCTTGAAATCAACTCTCGGAGAGTCGATATGCGACGCGGTGATGCGAATACCGTTCTCGATAGATTCAGAGCCTATCTTGAACATAAACATACTCTTGTTTCTGTTGTTGAGGTAGTACTTACCGCCGCGCTCGAGCTTGTCGCCGAGCTTGTAGGGCTTGTAGCCCTTTGCCTCGATCATCGCGATAGAGGTAGTTACAGCCTCGCGCTCGGTCTTTGCGTGGTCAAGGAACTTCTTGTAGCCCTCGCAGTATTCTGCGACGGTTGCCTTGTCGGCGTTCTTCGTGTCAAAGCCGCTCTTGTTCTTGTAAACGAGCTGCTCGGAGAGGAGCTCGCCCTTGGTCTTTTCGCTCATAATTTATATCTCCTTATTCATTATTTTCAAAATATAATTCGCGGTACTTCTCTGCCGCTTCCATTACGCGCTCCACGTATTCTCTCGTTTCGTAAAACGGGATAACGTCGAGCGTCACACCGTCAGAGCTGTAGCTTGGATTTGCAAGCCACTTGTTTGCGTTTCCTATACCTGCATTGTATGCGGCGAGCGCAACCTCCCACGAGCCGTATTTGTTGTAGGTGTAGGAGAGTAGCCACGTACCGCGTCTTATGCTGAACTCCGGCTCAAACAGCCGCTCGTTCATCGGCTCTTCACCCATACGGAACGCTATCCACTCATTAGTCGGCTCGACTATCTGCATAAGCCCCTTTGCACCCGCCCGCGATACCGCCTCGGGATCAAAATTGCTCTCGGTATGTATCACCGCGAAGATCATCTCCTCGGGTACGCCAAACTCTGCCGAGCACGCGGCGACGATGTCGCCGTACTCTATGGGGTGCTTTTGAAGCTCGACTTGCTCACGCCCGAAGGTATCCCAAAGAAACCATACGGAAAGCACCGACAGTGCGATAATGCTCACCGCAGTGAGCGCACTACGCAAAATAATTGATCTTTTCAAGAATATTCTCCACCTGATGTCCGAGCATATCTACGCCTGCATTATTGTATACGATAAAGTCGCAGGTGTCGATAAAAAACTCGTCGGACTTCTGTGCTCTGATGCGCTTCTCTGCCGCCTCTACGGTAATATTGTCGCGCGATGTTATACGTCTGACGCGCACCTTCTCGTCGGCGATAACGCCGATAGTATAGTCGCAGTGACGGTCAAAGCCCGACTCGAAAAGCTGTGGAGCGTCAACGACAGCAAGAGTTGCACCCTCGCGCTCACGCGCCGCCAGCCACTCGTGCATAGCGTCGATGATATGCTTGTGTGTGATGCGGTTGAGTGCCGCGTGCTTTATCTCGCGCTTCTCTGCGTTTTCTTCTCCAAAAACGAGTGCGGCAAGTCCTTTTCTGTCAAGTGTACCGTCGGGATTTAAGATGCCGTCGCCGAAATATTCGACAAGCTCCAAAAGGCAAGGCTTACCGGGCTTACACACTTCACGTGAAACCTTATCGGCGTCAAGGCACTTAATGCCCTGCGTCATAAAGCAAAGCGAAACCTCGCCCTTGCCGGCGCCTGTGCCGCCCGTAAGACCGATCACGCGCATATTGTTTATCATAGGAAATTCTCCTTATATCGTAATGACATAGTTATACAGTATTATTATATATCATATTTTCGAAAAAAACAAGTGGTAAATAAAAATAATTACACAAAAAAAGGGACGGCTTTCGCCGCCCCTAAACTATTACATACTCCACGTGTAAACCTCAAAGCCGTTGTTAAGCGTACACTCGACACGCTCTACCGTGTATTCCCCGTCGCCTCTGTCGGTCACGTGTATTTCATAATACTTCGCCGCGACCGTTTCAGTAACGTCCGCCCAGAACGTCACCTCGAAGACGTAATCGTTCCCCGACGACGCCTGAAGCTCCACGTCGCACAGCGCGGTCGAGCCGCCGTGTCCGCCGTGATTTTCCACCTCGTCGCGAGCTACGTAAGCCTCCACGTTTTCAAGCCCGAACGTGCTCTCACAGAACTCGATAAACTCCTCGTAGTCTGCGTTTTCAAAATTGTTGAGTCCGAGATAAAGGTCAATGAGATGGTGCATATATCCGCCGTTCTCGACGACCTGCTCCTCTATAGGATACCATCCGCCGCGGTGGGATACCCACGTTTCTACAAAGCTTTTTGAGGCAAATGCATCGGGCTCCTGCTCGGCTTCACCAACGGGCAAAATTCTCATAAACTGCCCGGGGCCGTCGTTGACGGTCACCTGATACCTGCCGTCATTCCAATCGCTGTGCCAGCGCCCGAGCGAGCCCTCGGCGAGCGTGAACTCAACGGATACCTCTGCAAAATACAGTTGGTCTACATCATGGCGGATTATCTTATAATCGGAAATAACCGCATCCTCCCACGACTTGAGAGTGCCGCTTGCAACGCTCATAGTCTTTTCAAGCTCTGCTATGTCAAGCGAAAGGAAAGATTTTACCGTCTGATAAAGCCAATGTTCCCTGTAATCAGAGCCATCCGCATAGTTGTGAAGCTTACCCCAATCCGCTATATCGTCGATTACGACAGGCTCGTTGTGACCGGGATAGTTAATCTCAAAATCGCGGTAATATCCGCGCACGTCGCCGCGCGAATACGGTGATATGGGTTCATTCAGAGTGTAATAAACTGCCACTGCGTACTTGGCGTCGTGCGTGTTGGATTTTACAGTCAGCACTACTCGTATCTCGCGATCTTCTATAGTTTCGCATCCAACAGAGAGCGTCACGTCCTTAAAATACTGTGCGCCTCTTTCTGTCGGATCTGCCACGGCGAGCATCGCATCATAATCAACGAGCGGCGTCACCTCGCGAAGCATATAGTCAAACACCCACGCGCCCGTGTCGTTGTAAACCACAACGCAGTCGCCCGTGTCGGCGTGATAAAACTCAAGTCCGCTTCCGAGATATGCAAAGCCTTCCTTGTCGTCGGGCAGCGGCAATCCCTTTTTGTCGGCAGTATCGTCCGTCGGCTCTACAGTCGCACTACCGTCACCCGCACCCTGAACCGTGTCGTGCAAGCGACCGTCTTCGATAGGTGTCGTAAACCACCACGAGCAGGACGTCGCGCTCATAAGCACGACCACCGTCAAAGCAAGAGCAAAAATCTTTTTCATAATGCACCTCCGAGGTCTTTTGCTCATTAGACGCAAAAACTCACGCGTTTGTTCCGTAAAACGCGTGAGTTTACATTTAGTTTACATTTTTGCACGCTTGTCGCGGCGGCGAAGCACGTTTATAACGATAAATGCAGCGATTGGGAAAACGGTAGCAGAAAGTATGCCGAGCTTAAGGCCCGACTCACCGCCTGCAAGGTCAGCCACGAAGCCGACAAGACCGGGGCCCGACGAGCATCCGACGTCACCTGCGAGTGCGAGCACCGCAAACATCGTAGTGCCGCCGAGCGGTACGCGTCCTGACGCGGAGCTGAGTGTTCCCGGCCACGTCACGCCAACGCCAAGTCCTGCGATGGCACATCCGACGAGTGAGAGCACGGGATGCGGCGCGAACACACAAAGCATATATCCGAAAAAGATCGCGACGTAGGAGTACGTTAGGAACTTCATAAGGTTGATCTTCTCGCCGACAATGCCGTAGAACGTGCGCGCTATAGCCATCATAAGGGCGTACATACAAGGTCCGAGCAGGTCGCCCATCGTTTTGGAAACGCCAAGACCTGCCTCGGCAAAGAGCGAGGACCACTGTGCGAGTCCCTGTTCCATAGCACCTGCGCATATCATAAGCACTAAAAAGAGCGGGAAATTCTTAAGCTTGAAGAGCCTAAAGAAAGAGCCCTGCGCCGAGCTGTCAGCCTCAAGCTTACCCATCGGCACAAAGATAAACATAATGCCGTTGATAAGCGGTATCAGCGACCAAAGAACAGCGAGTAGTTTCCAATTTTCAACACCGATAAGCTCGAAAAATACGGTTGTTGCGATAATTATAATAAGGCATCCCCAACAGTACGCGGAGTGTAAAAGGCTCATCATAGAGCTCTTTTCACCAAGCGGCAGAGCCTCGACCGTCGGGCTTGCGATAACCTCGATAAATCCGCTTCCGAGCGCACAAAACGTCGTCGCAAGGAAAAGACCGATGTACGGCGGCATTATCGCCGTGAATACGGCAAGACCTGCCATACCGATAAACGACGTGAAATGCGCGATTATCATACCGCGTCTGTGACCGATGCGGTGTGCGTACTTGACGCCTATCATATCGACGAGCATCTGCACGATGAAATTATAGGAAATAAGCACCGTTATCTGGTCAAGCGAGATATCGAACTGCTTTGAATATGTAACGAACAAAAGGGGCGAGAAGTTGTTGATAATCGCCTGAACGAAAAAGCAGATATAGCACGACACGAGCGTGTGCTTATACGTAAGTTTCATTGTTATGTACTCCTTGGTTTTGTCATATGTAAACGCACACAAAGCGTGTGCGTTGTTATCAGATATGGTCGTAGTCGATCTTGCCGTCACCCTCAACGCTGGTTATCGGAACGTCGCGAATGGCTCGAAGCGAGTCTGCCTCTTCGTCGGTGTAAGGCTGGACTACAGCGATGCCCGTGCAGTCGGATGCCGATGCCACGGAGCCGTGAAGGAACATATCCTCACACGGATATTTTTGCGGGAACTGCGCATCAAACGGAAACGGGTATGCGCCGATGAAATTTTCATCCTGCGCGCGAAGGATTCTCACCTTGGGTGTATTATCTTTCATTACTATCACCTCGGGAATAGTTTGCCCGTCGGTGATAGAATTTATACTACGCCTCAATCTGCTTGGCTAAAAACGCTGCCGCAGTTCCGATAAGCTTGCTCTCGACGTCGCCCTCGACGCCTTCGGTATCCGGCAGGTGCACCGATGCCACGCAGCCGATAAGGTCGCCGTCCGCGATGATCGGCATAGCACAGGAAATCGCTGCGCTTGTACCTTCTGTGGTGATTTTTACGGGCGCAGAGCCCTCAAGGTAGCGGTAATTGCCGCGTCCTTCCATTATTTCTTCAAGCTCGGGCGAGAGTTTTTTGTCGAGATATTCCTTCTTTGAAAGTCCCGCGCAGGCGATAACTGCGTCGCGGTCGCAGATAACGACAGCCATACCGGCGATGCGGTAAAGCGTGTCCGCGTACTGCGCGGCGAACGAGTTAAGCTCGCCTATCGGCGAATATTTCTTAAAAATGACCTCGCCCTCACGGTCAGTAAAAATTTCGAGAGGGTCCCCCTCGCGAATACGCATGGTACGGCGTATCTCCTTTGGTATAACGACGCGTCCGAGGTCGTCGATGCGTCTTACAATTCCGGTTGCTTTCATATATAAATTGCTCCTTTGTTGCTTGGATTTACAATGTTATTATCTGCAATAAGGGAATTTATATGTAATGAAAAAAGAGGTAAAAAGATTATTTTTTATTGATTTCCAACATAACTTTGAGGATGTCCTTGGTGTGTCGCTCTGTTGCGCACGTTTTATCGATAAGTTCGCCGAAGCCGTACAATAACCAAGATAAAATCCAAGCAAATATCGGACCGAGGACAAGTATCATAATTCCAAGAATTATCGAGAAATCATTTTCGCCTGATACCATAGTAGCAATTCCGAAAAGAACTGCTAAAATCGCATCAATAATGAATATCCACTTCGCCCAACCTTTGATTTTACACCCTATATCTGCATACCAACCGTCGAGAGAGTTGTTGGTGTCCTCACCCATAACATCATTGAAATTAACACCCGCAGAACGTGCGAACTCCTTTTTCTTTGTGAGTTCTTCGTTAACATTAGAATTAGATACTGTTCTCACTTGAGAAGGTTTTGACGGAGCAGAGGGAACATATACAATTCGCGCAATAATATTTTTTTTGGCAAGTTCCGTTGCATTAGGAAAACTTGCCGAATTCAAAAAGCGAGCTTGTTCAACAGAATCGCCATGTGTTGCTTTCCAAAAGGACTGGGCACAACTCTCACAAACTTCAACGCCAAAAAGAGTTCCGTTTGAATGTTCTTTCTGACACAATTCACACATTTTATCCATAACTTCATACCTCGTTCAAATAATTTTATGCTTAAAATACATTATTTTTTAAAGTTCTTCCCTGCGGATGAACTCCTCCTGGCCGGATTTTGAAATATCAACGAACACGGCGCTGTAGCCTGTGATGCGAACGAGAAGGTCGCGGTACTCATCGGGACACGCCTGCGCTCGCCTCAACTCGTCGGTGTCAACGATGCTGAACTGAAGCTGCATGCCGCCTTTATCAAAGTATGACTTGATAAGCGCCTTAATATGCGCCGCGGCGTTATCACCACGCACCGCGCTCCTTGAAAGGCGCAGATTGAGTGCGCCCGAATGTATGCGCTCGAACGGCAGTCTTGACACGGAGTTGAGCAGCGAGGTAACACCGCCCGAATATCCGACAGACGGCGAAAGATTTTCGCTGAGCGCAACGCCGCGAAGTCGACCGTCAACACTCGCTCCCATCTCTCTGCCGGTATAAATATGATTGGAATCGTTTATAGTGACATTAAGCGTATAAACGTCGCGCACACCGTCAGCACTCGTCGCTTCCTCGTCGATAGAGTCGAGAAGCGCGTTCATTATGCGTGCTGCAATTTCGTCGGCGAGTGGGTTGTCAGTTCCGTATTTCGGAGCCCGTCGACACATTTTGAGAATATCATCTTTGCCGACAAAATCGTTGTCCGCTGCCGAAACAAGCTCGGACAGCGTGCATATTTTCTTATCGAACACGAGCTCGTTGATAGCGCATACCATATCCGTTGCTGTGCCGATAGCACGCAGACAGGTGTAAACTATCGGATATTTTACACCGCCGTTTCTGAATCCCTTCGCGAGCTCAAGCGGCAGATGCAGAAAGCAGTCCGCGACGGAAAGCACGTTGCCGCTTGGCATAAGTCCACCGTATACGCGTGCTCTGTATGCTTCGAATATTTCGCGAATTGCTTCTCTGTAATGATCACAGACGCGCGCCAAAAGCTCGTCAATCGAGGTGAAGGTTGGACTTTGGTGAATGGCTTTGTTTATAAATGTCGGTATATCCGTGTGCATTACCCCGATTTGTGCAGAGCCGCCGCCCATATCCGCCCAGTTGCACGGGTGGATAGAATAGTTTACGGCATCCTCTTTGTCGGCGCCGATATGAAGATGCGCCGGTATAAGCGTTTCATCGTTATAGAGCAGCACAGACGAATTTTGAACGATTTTTTTCGAGATAACGGTATAAAGCTCCTCGCTCGTATCCTTTGTAAAACGGCACACGTAAACGGGGTTTTTAAGCGCGGGCTCAATGTGCTTTGCAAAAAGAAGGGTAAGCGGATTGCTTTGGTGGTCGCGTACGTTACTGTATCCGCCGATAAGGATATACGCCGGCGAATCGTAAACGGGATTTCGC
>JAZSJI010000066.1:0-6665 GCA_045534235.1 Candidatus Flemingiibacterium sp.
ATCTGCGGCGCGCGACCTCACCGATCTCACGCTCCGACATAGCACCCGCCACCAGCACGCAATACGATTTTCTCTTGCCGCGGCCGACGCGTCCGCGCAGCTGATGCAGCTGGGAAAGGCCGAAGCGTTCCGCGTTTTCCACTACCATCAGGCACGCATTGGGTACGTTGACGCCGACCTCGATCACCGTGGTCGAAACGAGCACGTCAAGCTCGCCCGAGGCGAATTTCTGCATCACCTCGTCCTTTTCATTAGGCTTCATTTTGCCGTGCACGCAACCAATATTAAGCTCAGGCATATCCTCGCGAAGCCTCTGCGCCCACGTCGTTGCCCCCTTCGGTGCGCTTTTCGGGCGCATTTTTTCCTCGATATCGTAGCCGAAGTCGAAAAGACGGATATCCTCCTGCGTGAGCTCACCGAGTTCCACTTCCTCGACCGACGGGCAAACGACGTACGTCTGATGCCCCTTGGCTTTTTGCTTTCTTATAAATCCGTTCAACCTCTCACGATAGCCCTCGTCGACCGTGAAGGTTTCCACGCGCTGACGTCCCGGCGGCATCTCGTTAAGCGCCGACATATCGAGGTCGCCGTAGAAGAACATTGCGAGCGTACGCGGGATGGGCGTTGCACTCATCGTAAGCTGGTGGCAGGCCTCGCCGCCGCCTTTTTGAAGTAGCGCCTCGCGCTGACCTACGCCAAATCGGTGCTGTTCGTCGCATATAACAAGTCCGAGTCGGTTAAAGCTTACCTCGTCGCCGATAATCGCGTGCGTGCCGATAAGCACGTGGAGCGAGCCGTCGGCAAGCGCGGCGAGTATCTCACGGCGAGCCTTGCCCTTGACGGAGCCCGTAAGGAGCGCAGTCTTTATATTAAGCCCCCCGAGAAGCTCGGAAAGCTCGTTAAAATGCTGATTTGCAAGTATCTCCGTAGGCGCCATAATCGCGCACTGATACCCGTTTTTGACAGCGATATACGCAGCTGCCGCCGCAACGACAGTCTTGCCGCTTCCAACGTCGCCCGACACGAGCCTTCGCATAGGCACTCCCGAGGCGAGGTCTGCTGCAATTTCTGCTATGGAGCGCGTCTGCGCGCCCGTAAGCGTATACGGAAGCTTTGCCGAAAGCGTCAACGTATCGCCGTCTATCATCTTTGGAGCGGTCTGCTTTTTCTCGCGTTTTTCACCGCTTCCGAGTGCAAAGCTGTACAGCTCCTCGAAAATAAGTCGACGCTTTGCTAACTCGAGTGCCTTGAAATCGGGTGGATTGTGTATAAACCGAAGCGCTGTGCCGATAGCGCAGAGATTATTTCCCTCGCGCACGTCGTCGGGGAGCATCTCGGGGATTGTGTCGCCAAGCTCAAGAAGTGCCGTCGCCACAAGCTTTGCGAGCATTTTGTGCGTAACGCCGGTTGTGAGTGGGTACACCGCGACGAGCGGTGCGAGCTCTCTGCCCTCGATTATCGGCTCAACCGTCGGCGACGAGAGGATGCTCTTGCCCCTCTCGCGTGAAAGCTTTCCAAAAAAGCGGTACTCGCCGCCCTTTACTATCGTATCTTTGATATACGGCTGATTGAAAAAGGTTATCTCCACACTTCCCGATTCGTCAAACGCGCGAAGCTTTGAGATGGTCATACCGCGGCGCAGCGTGGCATTATGTACGTCTGTCGCCGCCGTGAGTATAAACGATGCGGTTTCGCCCGACTCGACATTTGCAAGAGTCTTTACGTTTCCGCGAAATTCGTACCCGCGCGGAAAATGATACAGAAGCGTACCGACGGTCGTAATACCGAGCTTCGCGAGTGCCTTCGCTCTCGCTTCGCCCACGCCGCGCATATACTGTATGTTCGTGTCAAATGTAAGCGGCATCGTCGGTGGCTCCTTTCTATCGTTAGTGGGGAATTACGGTCGCTTTTTGAAAAAAGCTCCGCAAAAACTTTAAACAACGCATTCGCTAACAGAGGGTTTGGCTAAACGGTGATCCACGCTCCAGCCAGCCGGGGGCCTCGTCGGCACCCGTGCCGACACCCCGGCAACTGTTTTGCGGTAAGTGTTTGATTGCCACACTTTGAGAGTTTGCGCCAGCTCTGCGCAGACGCTTCGCTGTGCGCGTAAAGTTGTTGGCGGAAATAGAATTATAGTCCGCGGAAGCCTTTTCCTATGACCTCGCTCGAGTTGGTTATCATCATAAACGTCTTCGGGTGGTTTGTTTTCAGATATTTCTGAAGCTTTGCCGCCTGATATCGCTTCATCGCCGCGCTTATCATATACTTTTTGGCGTGCGTATAGCCGCCGACACCTTCGATGACCGTACAGCTTCGGTGAAGCTCTTTGGTGATATATTCTGAAATCTCATCAGGCTCGTCAGTGATTATCTGAAAGCACTTACACATATTGACACTCTCGATGACCGTGTCAATTACCATCGTTTTGGTAAGAAGGCCGAGAAGCGAGAAAAGTCCCGTTTTGGGGCCAAAAAGGAACGCAGCCAGCGTAATACCGATGTCGCTCACCAAAAGTGCCGTACCGATATTCATTCTCGTGTGCTTTTTAAGGATCATCGCAAGTATGTCCGTACCGCCCGTCGAGCCGTCGCAGTTAAAAAGTATCGCCGAGCCGATTGCAGGCAGTCCGATCGCGAATACGAGCTCGAGAAGTGGCTCGTCTGTAAGTGGCGCCGAAAGCGGCACGAGCCACTCAAAAAGCATAAGAGAACCCGAAAGGGTAAGTGTGCCGATCACGGTCTTGAGCCCACAGCCGCGCCCGAGCACAGCAAATCCAAGCACAAGCAGCACCGCGTTTATAACGGTAGAAACAAAGCTCGCGGACGACAGCTTAAAAAAGTTGCCGAGCACGACGGAGATACCGCTCACGCCGCCCGTGGAAAAGTTATTGGGGAATTTGAAAAAGTATACGCCAAGAGCCACGCAAAGCGAGCCCGCCACGCAGAGCGCGTATTCTTTTACTGCCTTCCTACCAATTTTCATTTATACGTCACCTTCTCGCCGCAAAATACGTTCCGATATGCTCACCGTCGCTTATACGGTACAGCACCTCGGGGTTTTTACCGTTGACGATAAGCATCGGTATTCCCGCCTCGGTGACTATCTGCGCCGCCTTTATTTTGGTTATCATTCCGCCCGTACCGCGCTCGCTTCCCGCGCCGCCCGCGTAAGAGATAACGGTGTCGTCAATGACCTCAACGCGGCTTATAAGTTTCGCGTCAGGATTTTTTCTCGGATCGCAGTCGTAAAGTCCGTCGATATCAGACATATTGATAAGCAGATCCGCGCCGCAAACAAGCGCGACGTAAGCCGAAAGCGTATCGTTGCCGCCGAATTTTAATTCCTCGGTAGAGATGGGGTCATTCTCGTTTACGATCGGTACGCAGCCGAGCTTCAAAAGCTCGCGGAACGTGTTTTCCGCATTGGTGCGGCGTACTGGATTGTCGATTATATCCTTGGTCATCAGCATTTGTCCGACGGTATAGCCGTAGGTGGCGAAGAAGTTTTCGTACACCTGCATAAGCTCCGCCTGACCGATAGCGGCAAGCGCCTGCTTTTCCTCGGTGCTCTCGGGGCGTCTGCCAAGGCGAAGCCTTGCGATGCCCGCCGCAACCGCGCCCGAGCTGACGAGCACTATCTCGTGTCCCGCATTTTTGAAATCCGATAAAATTCTGACGAGAAGCTCCATTCTGCGAAGATCAAGCTTTCCCGTATCGTGTGTAAGCGTATTCGAGCCGATCTTTACGACTATACGCGCTTTTTTCTGAAGTATGCTCATTGTCCTTTATCCTAACTGTAGCCTTATTTCGCCTTGAAGCACGACATAATGTCAGCCTCTGCCCCCTCGCTCTCGGCGGTGATACAGATAGACACCATTCTGTCGCCGATCTTGCGAAGGTACATCGCCTGTGCAACGTCAACGCCATCAAAATTGATAATGTAAGCAAATCTTGTGTAATCAGCTCCTGCAACAGCTGCCTTTGTCGGCTCCAAATAGGTCGCAGCGATTTCAGGCTGTGCATCTATCTGCGCCTTTAGCGCCTCGATGTATTCGTCAACACCGATCTCATCGTTTGCAAGCTTTTCCGTCATCAAGATGACGCTGTCGCCGTTTGCGGCATTCGTTGCCATCATCTCGTATACGGTAGTAACAAGTGCCCAATCGAGATATTTCTCGCCGGTTTCCTCGTCAACGTAAAACATATCCGCGCTGAGCTCGAGCAGGGCGTTGATCTCCTCGGAGGCAACCAGATACAAATCGTCGGTCGGTACGAACTCAAGTGCAAGCCAATCACTCGAATATTTATTTTCATCGCTCACACCGGGAGTATATTCGCCCTCTCCTGCAACCGGGGCGGGCCGAGCGCACGCAGCAACGGTGCATACAAGCATAAGACAAGCCAATACAAGCGCAAGTTTTTTCATAATTTTTCTCCTTATTCGCCCGAGCTTTTCGGACGTTATTAAAACATTTTCAAAAATTTTCGTCAAGGGACTTTGCAAAACGGCAATTATGTATTATAATATATATTAAGAATACCTATCGCAGTTTATATTATACACCGAACTAAAGTAAATTGCAATAGGTTTAGCAAAAATCTTACCAGACCGCTTTTTGTCAAAATAAAAAGAAAGCGACGGACCGATATATGAACAAAATCACCCGCCTGCCGGAGCTCCTCGCGCCCGCAGGCTCACCAGAAGCGCTCGACGCTGCTATTGCGGCGGGCGCAGATGCCGTATACTTCGGCGGCGGCGCGTTCAACGCGCGTATGAACGCCAAGAATTTCGTCGGCGACGCGCTCGCAGATGCTATCAAAAAATGCCGTCTTTACGGCGTAAAAACGAATATTACGCTTAATACACTTGTGCACGCTCGCGAAATGCAGAGCATACTCGACTACGTCGACACGCTGTATACGCTCGGCGCAGATGCGCTCATCGTCGCCGACCTCGGCACGGCAAGCCTGATAAAACACCATTTCCCCGATTTGGAGCTTCACGCTTCAACGCAGGCGGCAGGTCACAACACTGCCGCGGCGAAGCTTCTCCACGGGCTTGGCTTTTCGCGTATGGTCGCCGCACGCGAGCTTTCTCGATATGACCTTGCCGTATTATGCCAAAATTCGCCCATTGAAACGGAAATGTTCATCCACGGCGCGATATGCGTATCGCAGTCCGGAGGCTGCCTTGCAAGCTCACTTATCGGCGGTCGAAGCGGTAATCGCGGCGAATGTGCACAGCCGTGCAGACTTCCGTACAAGAGCTGCTCTAAAAATTGCCGTGAGAGCTACGCTTTAAGCCTCAAGGATATGTGCCTTGCAGAGCACATTCCGGAGATTTTAGAGCTTGGTGTGGCATCGCTCAAAATAGAGGGACGCATGAAAAGTCCCGATTATGTCTACGGCGTAACAAGCATCTACCGTCGCCTTCTCGACGAGCATCGCCGTGCTACGTCAACCGAGCTTTCAGAGCTTCGCGCACTCTTTTCCAGAAGCGGCTTCACCGACGGATATTTTAAGGGCAAGCTCGGTGGCGAAATGCTTGGCGTTCGCACAGATGCTGACAAAGCAGACACGTCGGATAAAACAGCAAAAAACACAGATTATACCGCTCTTATGAAAAGCCGTCGCCGTCCGATAGATATATCGGCAAAAATCGAAGCAGGCAAGCCGTCCGAGCTTACCGCGTCGGCGGGCGGTCATACCGTGACTGTGCTTGGCACAGTACCCGAAGCGGCAACAAACTGTCCGCTCTCAAAAGAAGCCGCACAAAAAAATCTTACCAAGCTCGGCAGCAGCCCGTTCTCACTCGGCACGATTGACATTTGCCTTGGCGAAGGTCTTATTATGCCAATTTCCGCACTCAACGCACTCCGCCGCGACGCGGTGGACAAGCTCACAGAGCAGATAACCGCACCTCGCTCAAGTGCTCAACCGATATCGCTTGACGCGCCCGCGACGAGAAACGCAGAAAATGCTGTCAGCGCGCGCTTCACCGCATACGAGCGCATTCCCGAAAGAGTCGGGGAGTGCGAGATTGTATACCTTCCGCTCGAAAAATTCCGTTCGGGCATGCAGGACAAGGTAAACGGCGTAATAATACCGCCCGTTGTGTTTGATTCGGAAACGGACACGGTACGGGATATGCTGAAATCAGCCGCAAACGCAGGCGTACAACACGCGCTCGTGTCAAACCTCGGTCATATTGACCTCGCCAAGGAAGCAGGGCTTCGCTTGCACGGAGATTTCCGGCTGAACGTGTTTAACGCCTATACAGCAGACGTGTTGCTTGGACTTGGCATCGAGGACGTTATCGCGTCCCCCGAGCTTACCTTGCCGCAGATACGCGACCTTGGGCTCCCGCCCGTTATTTACGGCAGAGTGCCGCTTATGACACTTGAAAAGTGCGTGATACGCGACCTTTATTCCTGCGAGGAATGTGAAAAGCGTGAATTTTTGGGACTTCGCGACCGACGCGGCGTGGAATTTCCGCTCACGCGTACGTTTGACCACCGAAACATTATGTACAACAGCGTTCCCGTCTTTATGGCGGACAAAAAGGACGAGCTTATAAAATACCGTATAAAGGGCGGCCACTATATCTTCACAGACGAATCAGCCGACTACGCCGCCGATTTGCTTTGCGGCAAGGCTCAAAAATCG
>JAZSJI010000114.1:0-6507 GCA_045534235.1 Candidatus Flemingiibacterium sp.
TGCGGTGTCGGCAAATGCGGACGCTGCAACGTAGGCGCAAAGTCCGTTCGCTAGGACGGCCCCGTCTTCCGCTGTGACGAGCTTGACGAGCTTCCGGACGAATATTGATATTTGAGGAGAATAAACGACATGGAAAACATGGTAAACATTTACCTCTACGGTAAAAAATACGAGGTTCCGAGTAGCCTTACCATTATAAGCGCTATGGAATACGCAGGCTACCAGCTTGTTCGCGGAGTCGGATGCCGTTGCGGTTTTTGCGGCGCTTGCGCTACTATATACCGCATAAAGGGACAGCAGGAGCTTAAAACGTGTCTTGCTTGTCAGACGAAGGTCGAGGACAACATGTACATAGCAACCCTTCCCTTCTTCCCTCTTGTAAAGCATCCCTATGATATTAACAAGGTAAAACCGACAGAGCAGATAATGATGCAGCTCTACCCCGAAATTTACGCATGCATCGGATGCAATGCCTGCACCAAGGCCTGCACGCAGGAGCTTAATGTAATGCAGTATATTGCATATGCACAGAGAGGCGAATTTGAAAAGTGCGCAGAGGAATCTTTCGACTGCGTAATGTGCGGAGTATGCTCCTCACGCTGCCCTGCGGGTATCACTCATCCGCAGGTTGGTCTTCTCGCAAGACGCCTTAACGGTAAGTACCTTGCTCCCGAAACCAAGCATCTCCTTGACCGTGTTGCCGAGATTGAAGCCGGCGACTGCGAGGCGGCTCTTCAGGATATTATGAAGAAGACTGCCGAAGAGTTAAAGGAAATGTACAACAACAGAGATTTTGAGAAATAAGGGAGGGATGAAGAATGTATACTAATGAAATGCTTGAATCTATCAAGAAGGTAGAAGCGACACGCCCGGCACGTCTTGAGGCTGTACTCGCCGGCAATCACCCTCGCCGCATGACAGCAGAGGAAAAGGAGCAGGTCCTTCTCGAAAATCATCCCGACTATATAAAGTCACAGTTTGCAGAGCTTGTTATCGGTCCCAACAAGGGTGAAAAGGTTCCGCTTGAGCTTGCCGAGATTCTTCAGGCTAACCCCAGAGTTAACCCCGCCGACATTGATCTTACCAAAATCGACTATGACGTTGACGTGCTTGTAATCGGTGGCGGCGGAGCAGGCTCCGCAGCGGCTATCATGGCTCACGAAAACGGCGCTAATGTAATGATCGTTACCAAGCTCCGTCACGGCGACGCTAACACAATGATGGCAGAGGGCGGTATTCAGGCGGCTGATAAGCCAAGTGACAGCCCCGCGCAGCACTATCTCGACGTTATGGGCGGCGGACACTTCAAGAACGTTCCCGAGCTTGTATACAAGCTTGTAAACGACGCTCCCGGCTGCATTAAGTGGCTTAACGACCTTGGTGTAATGTTCGACAAGGAAGCAGACGGCACTATGGTAACCACCCACGGCGGAGGTACTTCCAGAAAGCGTATGCACGCTTGTAAGGACTATTCGGGCGCGGAGATAATGAGAGTTCTGCGTGACGAGGTTCAGAACAGACAGATTCCCGTTGTTGATTTCACCTCGGCTATCGAGATAATCAAGGACGAGGGCGGCAAGGCTGCCGGCGCAGTTCTTATGAACATGGAAACAAATGAACTGCTTATTGCAAGAGCAAAGACCGTTGTAATCGCAACTGGCGGCGCGGGACGTATGCACTATCAGGGCTTTCCAACCTCAAACCACTACGGTGCAACCGCAGACGGACTCGTCCTTGCTTACAGGGCAGGCGCACCGCTGCTTTACGCTCACACGCTTCAGTATCACCCCACAGGCGCGGCGTTCCCCTCTCAGATATTCGGCGCGCTCGTAACCGAGAAGGTTCGTTCCATCGGCGCACAGCTTATCAACGCTGACGGTGAAGCATTTATGTATCCGCTTGAAACCCGTGACGTATGCGCGTCAAGCGTTATCCGCGAGTGCCGCAAAGGCAAGGGCGTTGATACCTTCGACGGCGGCAAGGGTATCTGGCTCGACTCCCCGATGATCGAGCTTATCCACGGTGAGGGTACTATCGAAAAGCGAATCCCCGCTATGATGCGTATGTACCTCAAGTACGGCATTGATATGCGCAAGCAGCCTATCCTTATTTACCCCACTCTCCATTATCAGAACGGCGGTATCAAGATCGGCGAAAACGGTATGTCCGCGGTTGAAAACCTCTTCGTTGCAGGCGAGGCAGTCGGCGGTATTCACGGCGAAAACAGACTCATGGGTAACAGCCTTCTCGACATCATCGTATTCGGACGCAACGCAGGCGTTAACGCAGCGGCTGCTGCAAAGAATACTGAAGGTGCAGCGAAGCTCTCGCTCTCTCACGTTGACGATTTTGTAAAAGAAATGGCAGATGCAGGCATCAAGACTGATGTCGTTTCACCGAAGCTTCTTCCCCGCTACACACACGGCAACCCTTTATATGACGAAGCTAATGCTAAGCTTATGAAATAATTCCGTCTGGAATACTGTAATACAACATTTCTATAGTAACGCATAAACCTTCGAATGTAAGCAAAGCCTTCTTTTATCCGAGAAGGCTTTGTTCGGGTTTAACTAATCAGTGTGAAAAGTTGTCAGATTATTACACAAACAACATACCAGCTAACCGCAAAAATATTTCAGGAGAAAGAAATGAAAATCTTTGAATTCTTTGAAGGAAAATTCAGTCTCAACATAAGTGGAATTTCCTTTCTTGTGTTTTCTGTACTTGCTATTGCCGCCATCGGTTATTTACTTGGCAGAGTTACTGTTAAAGGCGTTAGCCTTGGCACCGCAGGTGTTTTTCTCATCGCTTTACTCTATGGCTGCCTTTTCTACAAAGCCCTTGGAGTTCAGACTCTCGAGTATACAACGAATGCACTAAAAATAATCGAGAATATCGGTCTTATGCTTTTCGTAACATCGGTGGGATTTATTGCAGGTCCAAAATTCTTTGGAAATCTGAAAAAAAACTTCAAAACGTACATACTCCTCGGTCTGATCATTATCGTATCGGGCGCACTGGTGTGCGCGGGCTGCATCACGCTTGCCAAGTTAACTATGAAGGATATTCCCTCAGAAGAACTCACCGCCATTATGACAGGACTTTTCTCCGGTGCACTTACCTCTACGCCTGCATTTTCTGCGGCTAAAGAGGCAATCGGAAGTGATTATGCAAGCTACGTAGCCGTTGGAAACGGCATTGCATATATCTTCGGAGTTATCGGAGTGGTTTTGTTCGTTCAGCTTGTTCCTAAGCTCATGAAGGCGGATATGGCAAAAGAACGTGCAAAGCTTGTTGAAAGCGACAAAAACGCTGAGGATCCGGTAGATGCGCTTACCAATAAGAAGCTTATAACTATAGACACCTTTGGAATTGCTCCGTTTGCAATTTCATCTATTATAGGACTGCTTGTCGGCAGTATCAAGATTGGCGCTTTCTCGCTGACCACGACCGGCGGTTATCTTCTTGTTTCGCTTGTATTCGGACATTTCGGACGCATAGGCAAGATAAATCTTATGCCTCCGGCATCAACTCTTAAGGTTTTCCGCGAGTTCGGTCTTATGCTTTTTCTCATTGGAGCAGGAATTGCAGGCGGTGCAAAATTCATCGAGTGCTTCCAGGCTGTCTACTTCCTCTACGGCGCGTTTATGACCATCATTCCAATGATAGTCGGTTTCTTATTTGCAAAATACGTCCTTAAACTGAGTCTTCTCAACAATCTCGGCTCTATTACCGGCGGTATGACTTCCACCCCCGCACTTGGAACGCTTATCAATGTTGCCGGCACCGAAGACGTCGCAGCAGCTTACGCGGCTACATATCCTATCGCACTTGTTGCAGTCGTGCTTGCATCGCAGTTCCTTATCATGTTATTCTAAAATCACAAAAATCCCGAAGACAGCTTCTTCGGGATTTTTTATATCATTTTTTGCAAAAATTCAAATGTTATTTTTTCTTTATTTATACCTTTGCGCTATTGACTTTGAAGACAGTTAATAGTAGAATATATGTAGGTCGCAAACACGTCTTGCCAATAAGGAGAATTACTAATGAGCATAGCCGCCAAAAAGCCTCGCGCTTCAAATAAAATAAATATGTGCGAGGGCAAAATAATGCCCCTGCTTATCCGCTTCGCCCTTCCGCTTATGGTAATGGGCGTGCTTCAGGTGTTATTTAACGCCGCGGATATAATTGTCGTCGGTAAGTTTGCAAAAGATAGCGAGCTGTCACTTGCGGCAGTCGGCGCGACCACCTCGCTTGTTGCTCTCATTGTAAATCTCTTCATCGGTCTTTCAATAGGTACCAACGTTTTGTGCGCACGCTTTTTCGGAGCAAAGGAATACGACAACCTTTCCAAAACTGTGCACACGTCTATGTTTATAAGCGTTATCATCGGTCTGTTTCTGACTGTGTTCGGTTTTTTCTGTGCGGGAATGTTCCCGGGCATTATGAGCGTACCCGAGAACGTCGCACCGCTCTCCACGCTGTATCTTAAGATATATTTCCTCGGTATGATACCGATGCTTGTCTACAACTTCGCCGCGGCTATACTCCGCTCCGTCGGCGACACCAAGCGTCCGATGTATTTTCTCATTCTCGCGGGCGTAGTCAACGTACTTTTAAACCTGCTGCTCGTAATCGTATTTCACCTTGACGTTGCAGGCGTTGCCATAGCGACGGTCGTAGCGCAGACGATATCCGCTGTGCTTACCGTGATATGTCTTATCCGTGACGACGGTGCAGTCAAGCTTTGTTTAAATAAGCTAAAATGCTCGGGACGGCATCTTGCGCAGATAATAAGAATCGGTCTTCCCGCAGGGCTCCAAAGCACGATGTTCTCTATCGCAAACGTAATAATTCAGACCTCGCTCAACGCGCTCGACGTGGAGCTGTTTCTCTCAGGTGTTCTTCTCAAGGAAGGCGCGCTCGTCGCCGGATGCAGTGCTGCAGCAAGCATAGAATCGATAGTATTTACCGCGATGGATTCGGTATATCAGGCGGTGGTTTCCTTCACAAGCCAGAATTTCGGCGTTCGCAACTACGATCGAATCAAAAAGGCACAGGTACGCGGTCTTATTTTAGTCGGAATAGTCGGAGCGATACTTTGCTCAATGTGCTACCTTTTCCCCGAGCAGCTCGTCAGCATCTACGCCGACGCGGAAAATGCCGTCCAAACGATACAGTACGGCGCAGAACGCCTCGCTCTCGTCGGCGGTACGTGCTTCCTTATCGGATTTTCGAACATTTTCGTTTCGGGTATGCGCGGTATGGGTTACTCTATGACGCCTATGATAATATCACTCTTGTGTACGTGCGCATCAAGACTCGTCTGGATCGCAACCGTGTTCCAGTGGAACCGCACGGTATACACGCTTTATATGGTGTACCCGGTTTCATACGCTCTCACGCTTGTCGCACAAGCGGTGGCGTTTCTCATCGTATTCCGTATGGCAGCGAGGAAATATCCTGCACGCAAAGAAGCATTATAAAAGGAGCCCAAGGGCTCCTTTTCTTATTTCTTGTTGCAACCGCAGCCACCGTCGACGTCACGCGCCGCACCGATACAGCCGCATCCGCTACCCTGCGGTACGCTTCTGCCGGGTGCAAACTCGTCGATCGGGAACGCCATACGACGGAATGCGTCGCAAGGCGAACCGGTGTCCGCGACAGCGCACTCCTTATCGGGCACGCTGAACTCGAGCGCATTCACGAGATACTGCTCGGCACGCTCTATGCGGATAACCGAGAAGAAGCCGAGCGATACCGCAAGATAGCGGTTGCCCTCATCCCAAAGCTCGCCAACCGAATTTGCAACCGCCACGGGAATGTCCGCGCACGAGCAGCAGCAAGTGCAGCAGCAGGAGGAAGGCTCAACCACTCTCGTGCCGAGCACGACGGGATCAACGGTTTCCACTACCGCCACGGGCAGATTGTTCCCCATCTCACCCGCGCAGGGCACGGAGCAGAAGCTGTCCGCCGTAGCGTTCGAGCGGAATACGTGTACGCTTCCCTCGCCGCCGTAAAGAACGACGGACTTCTCAACAACGGCAATACCGCTAAAGCACTGGCTCTTACCGGGGCACATGCACGCTTCAAGCTCAAGCTTTACGTAGAAGCGTACGGTCACGCGGTAGAAGCCGCGGGAGAGCTGTACGGGTTCGACGGTGATAGCGGAAGAGCATATTTCCGCCGATTTGGTGCGCACCTGCGAGGTATGTTCGATGATGCTCTGACCGAGTTCATCGAGGAATACGCGCGTATCCTCGAAGCAATCGCGGTCACGGCAGGAGTCGAACACCTGATAGGTATCTATCACAACGCCGCAGCTAAAGTCGGAGGCCAAGCGGTCTTAGGAAGACAATTTTCATTTTCAACTCCTTGGCTCACAGAACGACATGGCTACGATCCGACTTCTCTGACCGAGTTCATCGAGGAATACGCGCGTATCCTCGAAGCAATCGCGGTCACGGCAGGAGTCGAACACCTGATAGGTATCTATCACAACGC
>JAZSJI010000133.1:0-7183 GCA_045534235.1 Candidatus Flemingiibacterium sp.
CTCTCTGGGGCTTTCCAGCGTTCTTCTTTGCGTCGCGGCAAGCCTTGCATCTCTGGGGCTTATTCTGGAAGCCCTTCTCTGCGTAGAACTCCTGCTCACCTGCAGTGAATACGAACTCTTCGCCGCATTCCTTACATACCAATGTTTCGTCCTGATACATTTGAAAATACCTCGCTTGTGTAGAAAAAATAAGATTTTTGCCCTCGTCGGACTCAAACCGACACCTTGCAAGTACTACTACTGACAATGCTCTTTTTAAGCTATCCGGGCATATGTTAAGAAAGTGTTTCAAAATAGCCACGCGTATTTGAACACTACTATTATTATACCACTTTTTTGGATATTGTCAATAGTTTTTTCAAAATTATCGAGCAGTATTGTAGCACCTTGTTCATTGTGTACAGTTTGAGGTTCAAGTTTTGAGCATTATGACAAGTGTTTGTGCATTTTTTAACATTTTTCGGCAATATTTTGCACTACAAACGATTGATAATTTCGTAAGAAATGCACAAGAAAATGTCTAAAAAGTTAATTCACAAGGTAGTTTATGTCACCGCTGAGGATAGACAGGACGCCTCTGTACGCGACCTCCGGGTGCTCGTTGAAATTCGATACCATTTTGTAAAGCAGATCTTCACCTTCGACTACGAGATTTATCTCAAGCGCAATCTCGAAATTTTCGATGATCTCGCAGTGCAGGTCGAATTTGCCGTCCTCTCGCTTCACATACGTACACCTGATATCAGCACCTCGCTGCTTGAAGGACAGCAGGCGCATTGCACTCTTAAGGCTTTTCTCCTTTATAACGCCAAGCAGGTTACTCTGAAGCTGCTCGACGACAACTATTCCCTTTTCGGTTATTCTGAAATGCTCGTTCTTGTTCTCCGGTCTGCCGTTCTCGCCGATACTCGGCTCGACAGCCTCGTCGCCGACACGGATCATCTCAATAGTTTCCGTGTCAAGCAACTCGGCAAAGCACTCCGCAAAATCAAAATAACTCACGAATTCGTCCTGCACGACTATATCGCTTATCGTGTTGAAATCAAGCGGATAGTTGAGATTTTTCAGAAGATAGAGAATGAATATTTTTATGTCGTTTTTTTCTTTAAGCGGTGCCTGCATACGGTCCTCCACTACGTGTATTTTGGGGCGAAAATGGGCAAACGCCTGATGGCATCTGCCCATTGTTTCTTTGCTGTTTCTCTCGGAATTATTCCTCGGTTTCGAGGTAATCTCTCCAGTTCTTCATAGCGAGATCATTGAAATCTCTGTAGCCCATATAGTAGTCGCCGATCTTCGAGAGGACCTTGCCGTTGTAAACGTACGCGTCCTTGTTGAAGAAGAGCGGGATTATAGGCATATCCTCCATAAGGAGAGCCTCTGCATCGTGCAGATATGCCGAGCGTGCGGCTCTGTCATTCTCTGCGTATGCAGACTCGATAAGAGCATTGTACTCCTCGTTATCATAGCCCTTAATGAAGGGTACGGGATCGTAATTGTCATTCTGAATGTCGATGCCGTTACCGGAGAACAGAGGCGCGAACACTGCGAGAGTGCCGAAGGAATCGGTAGAAAGCGACTGATAGTCAACGGTAATAGCGTCGTAATTCTGATTTGCGTACGCTTCCATATAGTCCTCGTAATCGAGTGCCTTGACGGTAACGGTGAAGCCAAGCTCCGCCCAAGCGCTCTTGAGGTACTCTGCTACAGCAAGCTCAAGCGCGTTGTCGCGACAGGTAAGGGTGAATCTTCCTGCCTTGCCAACGAGCGCCTTAGCACCGTTTACATCAGCAGCTGCGGAGATGAGTGCACCGCCGTTAGCTCTGAAGCTGTCGCCAACCTTTTTATCGTATACGGTAGACGGAACAAGTCCCGTTGCAGCCTCCGCAAAGGTTACCATATCAACGAGCGCGTTTCTGTCAATAGCCATCGACAGAGCACGTCTGTTTTCAGCACTCTTGAATACGGTCTTGGTGGTGTTGAGAATTACGCTGTGAGTCGAAAGAAGATCGGAAACGTTAGCCTTCTTCTCATAGTCTGCACGCTTCGAAAGTGCGATCTCGCCGAGATAAAAGATCTCGCCGTTTTCGTACATTGCGGTGTTCTCTTCCTCGTCAGCCTTAAAGTTGATCATAAGTCTGTACGGAAGAACGTACTTGTCAAGAGCATCGTCCTCGATGTCGCGACGGTAGTATACGTTGCGCTCGAGCATAAGGCTTCTGCCCGCAGTAAGCTCTCTTACAGCGAACGGGCCGTTGGTGCACAGAGTAGTGGTAGAGGTGCCGAAGCTCTCGTATCTTTCAACAACGTCCTCGCGAAGCGGAACGAGTGCGAGAGAAGCGAGATTTTCAAGGAAGCGATCGTAGTCGATCTTGCCCTCGAACTGGATCTCAACCACGTCAGTATCAACGGATGCGATACCGAGGTCATCGATAGAGTTGTCGCCCATCTTAACGTCGCGTGCATTCTTTATATCGAAAAGAAGCGATGCTGCCGCGCAGGAGAATTCGGGATCGAGAATACGCTTCCAAGCATATACAACGTCGTCTGCGGATACGATACGACCGTCACTCCAAGTGGTATTCTTAAGAGTGATCTCCATGCGGTATTCGTTCTTTTCAGGCTCCTCGAATATCTCATAGCTCTTCATAAGAGCGTTTTCAACCTTGCCGTTCTCACCGATTCTGGTAAGTCCCTCGTAAACGAGGCCGAGCACCTTCGCAGCGCTGTCGTCAACGTACGCAAGAGCCGGGTCGAAGTCGGTTATTTCACTACCGATGTAAACGTTGATCACAGCGCCCTTTTCGTCACCCTTGAGCGTAGAGCCGCAGCCCGCAAGAAGAGTAACGGAAATTGCCGCTAAAATCAGCATGGAAACGAGTTTCTTCATAATTTTTATGGTTCCTCCCTCGAGTTTAAACCTGCTGTTTGCAGGAAAAATGCTTTACTAATAAATCGCACAGAAAAAGCCGCAAAGACTCACCACGATGAACGCCGAAAACAGCACTTTACCGCGGCCAAAAGCACAATATATCAGAATATTACTTATATTATACCATTAATTCCCCGAATAATCAATGACTAAATTGCAAAATATTTAAAGTTTTACACTATTGCACAATACCCGACGAGTATTTTTGTAGTATTTGTACCACCTTTCTACATCAGATACATTTTCATAATTTTTGACGCGCACCGTTTTGTACACTCTGAACAATATGCACAGTATATTTTATATGTGAATAATCAATCCCCGACGACAAATAATACTTATATAATGTTAACAGAACGGAACGGAAAATTATGGATACAAACAAGCGAACAGACCTCGCCGCAGAGCTTGATATAGCCGAGTGCGAGGGGATACGGGAAAGCGTTGAACGGCACGGCGAAATAAGCGTTTCAACAGTTGAGATAGTAACCGAGGAAGCATCAGAGCGCCTTGGCAAGCCGCTCGGAAAATATATCACGGTAGACGTGGGGCAAATATGGCTTGCCTCTGACGAGGAGCTCGAGGTGGCGGCAAGAGTCATCTCGGACAAGCTTACAGCCCTCGCGCACGAGCTTTGCGGCAATATGCCAAAAAGTGTGCTCATCGCCGGGCTCGGCAACCGCCACATCACCGCCGATGCGCTCGGCGACGAGGTGGTTGGGCTTATGACGGTAACACGGCATTTGAAGGGGCTTAACGGCAAGCTTTTCGGACTTCTTGGCGGGCGTGAAATCGCCGCCATTGCTCCCGGTGTGCTCGGTCAGACGGGCATTGAAGTGGCAGAGCTCATACGCGGCGTTTGCGGCGAAATATCGCCCGAGCTCGTCATAGCTATCGACTCGCTTTGTGCACGCTCGACCGAGCGTCTTGCAACCACCGTTCAGCTCGGCTCGACGGGTATCACCCCGGGATCTGGCATCGGAAACCACCGCCGCGGCGTGACGCACGAGGTACTCGGCGTGCCCGTTATAGCGTTCGGCGTGCCGACGGTCGTGGACTCGGCTACTCTTGTTTTCGACGCGCTCGAGGCGGCGGGAATCGGAGACCCCGACGAGCGGCTTATCAAGGTACTCGAAAACCGACGCGGATTTTTCGTGACACCGAAGGAAACCGACGTCATCGTACGCGAGGTAGCACGGTTGGGTGCGCGTGCGCTGACGCTCGCGTTTGGCGGAATGTAGCATAAGCCCGCGGGGAACCGCATATAATTTGGCATAGACAAGCCCAACAAAAAGGACGGAACAGCCATGCAAAACCAAATATCAAGCCCACAAAAAGAAGGACAAACCGCCTCGATTTTTTCAGTTTCCACAGCGGCACTCGGCGCGTTTTTACTCACGCTCGTGCTCATGTATTCACTTATAAGCACCGTCGCCGAGTGGTCGGTCACCGAAACCGCGCGCATATGCTTCCGCTTCCCAGAGAAGCCGAGTCTGCCGAGCCGCGAGGACGCGGTGCAGATGATGCTCTCGGCGGCATTTTTCGGCAGCGATGCGCTCTACTTTGACGAGGGCGAGGAAAATACGGGCATAACCGAGCCGTACCCGAGCACGTCGGACAATACGCACGACGTACCGCAGACGCCGATAGGCGAGCCGTCGACCTCGCTTGACACGCTAATCTATAATTTCGACCGCTCGAAGGTGCCCACGGGGCAGACCGCGATAGTCCCCTTCGACCTTACGTACGGCGCGAAGATGGGAGAGATACTCTTTACAAACACGACAGCATACGAAATAACCGCCGAAGAAGCACTCGAAGCGACGTACCCGATAGTCACCGACCTCGATAATCACTCGGCAGACGAGCCGCTCGTGCTTATAATCCACACACACGGCACGGAAAGCTACTCGCCGCACGGCGCGCTTTACACTTCCCCGTCGGCACTTCAGCGAAGCTCGGATACGCGTGAGAATATGATAGCCGTCGGTGCGGTAATGGCCGAGCTTTTAAGGGATGCAGGCATACCGACGCTCCACTGCGAAACGATGCACGACATAAGCTCTTACACGCGCTCGTACGACCTTGCCGCAGACACGATACAAAGGTATTTAAGACAGTACCCGTCGATAAAGTACGTCTTTGACGTCCACCGCGACGCTATCGTACGCACAAACGGCGACCTTATCCGCCCCGTTACCGTCATAAACGGCGAGGTATCAGCGCAAATAATGCTGCTCGTCGGCACTGACGAGATGGGCGCCGATCACGCGGAGTGGCGCGACAATTTAGCCGTAGCCGTACAGCTCCAGAGACGTCTAACGCAAAATTACACACGCTTCGCACGCCCGATAAACGTGCGCGGTGCGTCCTTCAACGAGCAGTTTACGAAGGGCTCTCTGCTAATCGAGATAGGCTCGGCGGCAAACTCACTCCGTGAAGCCAAGACTGCCGCAAAATATCTTACATATTCGATAATTGATATGATAAAGGATTTTGGAGCATAAAAAAATCACGCTCACCGCGTTTTGCGGTGAGCGATTTTATTATATTATATCCTCCATAACCGCGCCAAGGTCGGCATAGATAAAGTCGGGGCGGTCGCATTCCGCCGCCGCGTTGACGTCGTCCATAGTCGCCTCGCCGGAGAGTACAAGTGTTGCCGTAACGCCGTGACGCTTGCCGAGCGCGATGTCCGTGTAAAGGCGGTCGCCGAAGAGGCACATCTCCTCGCGCGCGATGCCCGTTATCTCGCTTATCATATCTATCGTAGCCGCGTACGGTTTGCCAAGATACGTCGGAACAATGCCCGTCGATGCCGTAACGAGCGCGGCTATCGAGCCGCTGTCGGGTATGAAGCCCGTTTCGGTCGGACAGTTGAAGTCGGGGTGAGTGCAGATGTACTCCGCGCCGCCAAAAATGTAACGGCACGCCGCCTCGAGCTTTTTATAAGTAAGCGTCGTATCAAAGCTCGTCACAACAACATCGGCACGCTCTGCGCTCTCGTTGATGAGATTTACACCTGCGCGTCGGAACTGCTCCTCAAGCTCGGGTGTACCGACGAGGTACACGCTTTTACCTGCTCTGTGACGCAGGAGAAACTGTGCGGTAACGTCACCTGCGGTAAGTATCTCACTTCTGTCGGGGGAAAATCCGAGGCTCGTGAGCTTGTCAAGATAGAATTCCGGATTGTGAGATGCGTTGTTCGTGAAAAACATCACTCGCTTGCCATTCTCGCGAAGGTAGTTTATAAACTTGACCGCCGAGGGGAACACCTTGCCGCCAAGGTATATAGTGCCGTCTTGGTCAAATATATACAGCTTTTTTGACGCAATTATCTCGTTCATTTTTTCAGTGCCGCTCCTATTACCGTTCCGAATTGTGAGTTGTGTGGTATCATAAAGTTGAGGTCGAACATTGCGTTAAGTCCCGCGAAAATTGCAGGTGCTTGAGAGAGCGTGGTCAAATTACCCGTCAAGACGATGTCGCGAAGCCCGTACGATTTCGCCGCAAAGCGTGCGACCATCGCGATAGTTTCGAACACCATATTAACGATACCGAGAGCAACGTCCGCTCTCGACGCTATCTCGCTCACATTGCCGAAATTCGACGCCGTCAGCATATCGGGCGCACCGGGAAGCATCGCTTTATCGACGAGGTGGCGTATACGCCAGTCGATGTTGTTGAGGTCGCCGTCTGCGGCGAGCTCCTCAATATGCGTGATATCCGAAAGTCCGAGCATCTGCTTTGACAGTCCGATAAGCGTACCGCCGCCGACGCCCGTACCGCCGAGGTACTCCATCGGCTCACCGCGGCGCGCGTGGATAAGCGCGGTACCCGTGCCAAGGCTTACAACGATAGCCTCGTCGAGACCCGACAGATAAAGTCCGCCAAGTCCTATGCAATCAAACTCGGGAACGGTTACGCAGTCAAGACCGTATATCGGCTTGTTAAGCTTGCTCGCACCGACGCCCGTGACCTTTACGATGTCGATGTCGGAAAGCTCTATGCCGTTCTTGTCGGTGAATTTACCGAACGCGCCGTAAAGCGCGGTGATGGGATCCGTCGCGCGGACGAAAATGGGCTCTATCAGCTTATCTGCACCGTCAGCCTTGTCAAAGCCGACGATCTTCGTCGTGCTTCCGCCAACGTCTATTCCTATAACAACACTCATAATTTACCTCCAAGGCGGTATTTCTACAATAATTATACACTCTTTACGTCTATTATTCAATCGTCACTTTCACTAAA
>JAZSJI010000056.1:0-2323 GCA_045534235.1 Candidatus Flemingiibacterium sp.
TACGAGCAGCAGCCCTTATACCGCCCTTTTTACTCCTTCGCGGTTGCTTTTACCTCGTAATAGGTGATGCCGCGGATTGTTTCGCCGTCGACCTGCACGGTCGTCGGGGCGTCGAACTCGACCTTTATATCGTAGCCTTCGAGTATGGTTACGTTTTTTGTACTTTTCACGTGCTCGCCCTTGAATATCGACGGGAATATCATAAGCGTCTTAAGCCTGCCCGAGCCGTGGAAAACGAGAACGGACTGCTTGCCGTTCTTGTCAAGGCGGTTCTGCGCGGGAGTTGCCATCATACCGCCGCCGTAAAATCTGCCGTTCATCGTAGGTGCAAGCCATACCTTTTTGTATTCGTACGTCTTACCGTCGACGGTGATCACGGCGTTTCTCGGCTTAAAGTGGAATAAAAGCCCTTTTATTGCAATGGCGGTATAGTTTATCGCCTTTTTCTTTTTTGCGGTCTTGTTCTGCTCGCGCATATCGTCGCCGACCTCACAGCAATATCCGTCGATACCAAAGCCGACGTTGTTGATATAAAGCATCTCACGGTCCTCAACGCGTACACGCGGAAGGTTAGTTATGTATTCGTTGACCTGAAAGTTGGGCTCGCAGTATGCCGAGTAGCCGAGGTCGTGCGCGAAGTCGTTGCCGCTTCCCGTCGCAAAGTAGAATATATCGTTCCTTATCGGAATATCCCTCGTGTCGTTGACAAAGCGGTTGAGCGTTCCGTCGCCGCCGCAGAGAACTATCGCGTCCTCGTCGGAAATGCCTTCGAAAAACTCCTTGTAGCCGCCTATCTCAAGCATATTTACCGCTACAGCACCCTCGCGTCCGTCGGTAAGCTTTTCGGGAGTTACTTCATCACTGCCGCCCGAGAGCGGATTGTAAAGCATATATTTTTTTGCGCGTTTCGTTTCTACAGAATTCATAACGTATCCCCTTTTGTTTAATATTGTCTGCCTTATACAGAGCCTTGGGTTACCGTGGGATATTTTACATTACAATTCTAAACTGAAACTAAATTTTAGACAAAAATCGACCGTTCGTTCACATTTCGCTAAAAATTACTCGCCACGCCGCGTCGGAAGCGTTACCGTAAAGACGGTTACGCCGTCCTTGCTCGTCACACCAACCTCACCTCCGTGAAGCTCGGTTATCTTTTTAACGATAGCAAGTCCGATACCGTTTCCCGGCGAGGAATGTGACCTATCGCCCTGATAGAACTTGTTCCATATTTTGTCGAGTGCCTCGGGCTCGATCGTACTGCCCGTGTTTGATATATTGACGGACAAATTGCCGTCCTCCTCGCATATGCGCGCCGTGATCTTACCGCGCTCTGGCGTATATTTCACCGCGTTGTCAAAGAGGTTTATCCAAACCTGCTTTAGCATTTCCTCGTTTGCTACGATCTCGTATTCCTCAAGGTCGACGTCTATCTCGATCTCCTTTTTAGACCATTTTTCCTCAAGCAGCAATATCGACGAGCGGATCTGCTCGGATACGTTGAAATGGCTTTCATCCGTCAGTATGCTCTGATTTTCGATCTTCGTGAGGTTGAGTACGTTCGTCGCCATATACGACAGACGCATCGACTCCTCCTCGATTATGGAGAGGTACTCCTCACGCTCATCCTCATCAAGATTTCCGCGTCGCAAAAGCTTGGCAAAGCCCGCTATCGACACTATCGGCGTTTTGAACTCGTGCGAAAAGTTGTTTATAAAATCGCTTCGGAGAATTTCCGTGTTCTGAAGCTCCTCCGCGAGCTTGTTCATACTCTCGACGATCGGCTTGAACGCCGCCATATTTGCGATGGAATTACGGTAAGTCAAACGTGTGGCGTAGTCGCCTGCCGCGAGCCTGTTCACGTGGCTTGCAAAGTGGCTTATCGGATTCATCGGAAATTTCGTCAGCAGAAACGCGATCGCCGAGCCGATAACAAGGCTTATTCCGCCCGTCAGAAGCACGAGCGCGTACGCGTTATTGACGTTGTCCATTACGGCTTCCGTACGGTTAGGATATACGCCGAAGTATAAAAGAAGCCAGACTGCGAGCGCCGCTATAAGAATAGACACCCAGATAACTCCGAAAACGACGAGCGAGAAAAACAGATTAAGCGAACGCCTCTGCTTCTTTTCCGCCGCCGTACGCTTTGTGCGCTTTATTTTCATACGCTTCATACGTGCTTCACCGCCTTATAGCCCAGTCCGCGGACGGACTCGATAGAAAATTCCTCCCAGCCCTCAAAGCGGCGGCGGAGTCTGGCGATATGCACGGTGACGGTCTCCCATCCCGTGTCACTGTCCTGTCCCCAGATCTCGTCCATCAG
>JAZSJI010000084.1:0-6633 GCA_045534235.1 Candidatus Flemingiibacterium sp.
CGCTCGACTATATGCTCTTGAAGCGTTACTGTCTCGGAACCTATGCGCTTTCCGAAAAACAGGAGGCGGTTTCAGACATTAACGGCGACGGCTCTATCGGCACGCTCGACTATATGCTCTTGAAGCGCTTCTGCCTCGGAACTTACGTTATTGATTGAATCCGGGAAATTAATTAACAGTGATTCTGCAATCCCGCCAAGAAAATAGTTTTATTAAAGAAAGAAAACGGAGCAAACTGCTCCGTTTTCTGTTGTTTTTATTCAAGCTCGAACGCGCCCGTGTAGAGCTGATAGTACGTGCCACGCTCGGCGATAAGCTTTTCGTGATCTCCGCGCTCGATTATACGACCGTGGTCGAGCACCATAATAACGTCGGAGTCCATAACCGTCGACAAGCGGTGCGCGATGACAAATACCGTTCTGCCCTCCATAAGCTTATCCATACCGCGCTGTACTATCGCCTCTGTACGTGTGTCGATAGACGACGTAGCCTCGTCGAGTATCATAACGGGCGGATCTGCTACAGCCGCACGCGCTATCGCGATAAGCTGGCGCTGCCCCTGCGAGAGGTTCGCGCCGTTATTGGTAAGCTCGGTGTTGTACCCGTTTGGCAAGCGGGTGATGAAATCGTCAGCGCCCGCGAGCTTTGCCGCCTCTATGCACTCCGCGTCCGTCGCGTCAAGGCGTCCGTATCGGATATTTTCCATGACCGTACCCGTAAAGAGGTTGGTTTCCTGAAGAACTATACCGAGCGAGCGACGCAGGTCGGATTTCTTGATCTTGTTGATGTTGATGCCGTCGTAGCGTATTTTGCCGTCGGCGATATCGTAGAAGCGGTTGATGAGGTTGGTAATAGTTGTCTTACCTGCACCCGTCGCACCGACGAACGCTACCTTCTGACCGGGCTCTGCATAGACCGACACGTTGTGAAGGACAGGCTTATCCTCGTCATAGCCGAAGTCAACGTCAACAAGTCGAACGTCACCGCGAAGCTCCGTATACGTGATCGTACCGTCACCGTGAGGATGACGCCACGCCCACTTACCCGTACGTTCGGTGGTTTCGGCGATATTGCCATTCTCATCGATCTTCGCATTTACAAGCGTTACGTAGCCGTCGTCGGGCTCTGCTACCTCGTCCATAAGGTCGAAAATACGCTTCGCGCCCGCGCCTGCCATAGCGATTGAGTTAAACTGCTGCGACACCTGATTGATGTTGCCCGTGAACTGCTTTGTCATATTGAGGAATGGAACGACTATGCTGATGCCAAACGCCATACCCGAAATGCTGAAATTCGGTACGCCCGAGAGCACGAGCAGTGCACCAACCGTGGCGATAAGAACGTACAGCGTGTTACCGATATTCATAATGATCGGTCCCATCGTATTCGCATACGCGTGCGCGCGGTAACTGTCCTCGTAAAGGGCATTGTTAATCTTATCGAAATCAGCGTTACTCTCGTCCTCGTGGCAGAATACCTTGATTACCTTCTGACCGTTCATCATCTCCTGAACGAAGCCCTCGGTCTTACCAACCGCCATCTGCTGACGAATAAAATACTTCGCCGAGCCGCCGCCGATCTTCTTCGACACAAACAGCATCGCCACAACTCCAAGCAGCACGAGAAGCGTCAGCGGTATGCTGTACCAGAGCATTATACTGAACACAACGACAACTATAACTATCGCCTGAAGCATGGTAGGAAGCGACTGCGACACGAGCTGACGCAGAGTGTCGATATCGTTAGTGTAGTGGCTCATTATGTCGCCGTGCTTGTGTGTATCGAAGTAACGTATCGGAAGGTTCTGCATACCCTCAAACATCTTAACGCGCATTTTGGATAAAAAGCCCTGCGTGATATACGCCATAAGCTGATTGTAGACCGTAATGGCAGTCAGAGAGAGCACGTAAAGAACAACAAGAATGAGTACCATCGGGATTATTTCTTCACTTGCGCCCGCCCAGTCGCGAGACTGGTACCATACCTCAATTGCGGCGAGCACACGCTGCTGGAACAGCGCGGGAATAGCCGACACAACTGCGGCAAAAAGGATACAAGCAATGGTCAGAGGAACGAGTCGCGGATAGTATCCGAAAAGGAGCTTTACAACACGTCCTATCGTTGCAAAGTCGAGCTTACGCTTCAAAGGCTTACCTGTATTCATAGGCTTACTCATTCTCATCACCTGCCTTGGTCTGCTGCGAGTATACCTCGCGGTAAATATCGCTCACTGCGAGAAGCTCGTCGTGCGTGCCCATAGCAGAGATCTTGCCGTTATCCATAACGATGATAAGATCTGCGTCCTGTACCGACGCCACTCTCTGTGCGATAATTATTTTCGTAGTTTCGGGAATATAGCGCTTGAAACCCTCACGAATGAGCATATCGGTCTTGGTGTCGACTGCACTCGTCGAGTCGTCGAGAATGAGTATCTTCGGCTTTTTGAGAAGCGCGCGCGCTATGCAAAGGCGCTGCTTCTGACCACCCGACACGTTTGTACCGCCCTGCTCTATCTTCGTATCGTATCCGTCGGGGAATGAGCGCACGAACTCGTCCGCCTGTGCGAGTCGGCAAGCCTCGGTTATCTCTTCATCCGTTGCATCCTTGTTGCCCCAACGGAGATTTTCCTTAATAGTGCCCGAGAACAGCAAATTCTTCTGAAGTACCATCGCAACCGAGTGGCGAAGCGTGTCAAGGTCGTACTCGCGCACGTCCACGCCGCCAACGCGTACGCTTCCCTCACTTACGTCGTAAAGGCGCGGTATAAGCTGCACGAGTGTGGATTTGCTCGAGCCCGTACCGCCGAGAATACCGACGGTCATACCCGACTCTATATGAAGGTCAATATCGGAAAGCGCGTACTTTTCCGCCGCTCTAGAATATTTGAAGCTTACGTCCTTAAAATCTATCGAGCCATCGCGAACGTAGGTAATAGGATTCTCCGGACTCGCAAGCGCCGGCACCTCCTCAAGCACCTCGCAGATACGCTTGACTGACTCTGCCGACATCGTCAGCATAACGTATATCATCGAGAGCATCATAAGCGACATAAGTATCTGCATACCGTAGGTCAGCATCGCGGATATCTGACCGACGTACATTGCCTCGCCGCCGCTTGTTATTATCATCTTCGATCCAACGAGCAGGACGAATATCATATTAAAATACAGGCATACCTGCATAATCGGGCCGTTGAGCGCAACGATACGCTCGGCCTTGGTAAAGTCGCGGCGAATATCGTCAGCCGCATCGAGAAACTTTTCCTTTTCGTGCTCCTCACGCGAAAAGCCCTTTACGACTCGCATACCGCGTACGTTTTCCTCAATAGACTCATTGAGGCGGTCATATTTTTTAAATACGCGTCTGAACGCAGGCATCGCCTTACTGCTTACAAAAAGAAGTCCGAAGATAAGTACCGGTACAATCACTACAAACGTGGTCGCAAGTGCGCCGCCCATTACGTATGCCATAATGATAGAGAATATGAACATAAGTGGGCTGCGTACCGCCGTACGTATAAGCATCATAAACGACATCTGCACGTTTGTAACGTCAGTCGTCATTCGGGTAACCAGAGAGGTCGACGAGAACTTATCAACGTTCTCAAACGAGTACGTCTGAATACGGCGGAATATATCGTGGCGAAGATTTTTTGCAAATCCCGCCGATGCCTTAGCACAGGTAAATCCTGCAACGCCGCCGCAGGTCAGCGACAGCACCGCCATTACGACGAGCAGAACGCCGGTCTTTATAACACGCTCCATTTGTACGCCGTCCTTGATACTGTTGACAAGATCGACGGTGATAAACGGAATGGCGGTTTCTATAATCGCTTCACAAACGATAAAAAGAAGCGTAAGTACGGTTGGCAGCTTATATTCGCGCACACACGATAAAAGCAGCTTAAAACGTTTTATCAAAAAGGAACACCTCGCAAAATCAATTAGATATCTAACTATTATAATGGACACTTACTTATTATAACCTATAATAATTTATAATGCAAGGCTTTGCATATTTTTTTACAATTAAGTAACTTTTGAGCGAGAAAAATCCCCACGGAAATTCCGTGGGGATTTTTGCTTATATTAAGCTTATTTTGTGCCGAAAATTCTGTCGCCCGCATCGCCAAGACCGGGTACGATGTAGCCGTTCTCGTTAAGGCACTCGTCGACGTTAGCACAGTAGATCTGCACGTCGGGATGAGCCTTCGTGAGCGCCTCGATACCCTCGGGAGCTGCGATAAGGCAAAGGAACTTTATGTGCTTTCCGCCGTAGGACTTGATCTGCGAGATCGCGTCGATAGCGGAGCCGCCCGTTGCGAGCATCGGGTCAACGACCACGATAAGACGCTCGTCGATGTCCGGCGGAAGCTTGCAGTAGTACTCGTGCGGCTGGAGAGTTTCCTCGTCGCGGTACATACCGATGTGACCAACCTTTGCGGAGGGCACGAGATTTAAAAGTCCATTTACCATACCAAGACCTGCGCGAAGTATCGGAACAACGGCAAGCTTCTTGCCCTTGATGACCTTCTGCGTAGTCTTGCCGATAGGAGTTTCTATGTCGATATCCTCAAGCGGAAGATCGCGAAGTGCCTCGTAGCACATAAGCATCGTGATCTCCTCGACAGACTCGCGGAACTCCTTGTTGGACGTGGACTTCATACGCATAATGGTCGTCTTATGCTGAATAAGCGGATGATCGAAAATGGTTACGTTTTTCATTTTTTCACCTTCTGTGAATTACTGTTCCTTTGCTTTGGAAACGATGAGGTTTACGATGATACCGAGGATAAGTGCGCAAGCAACTGCGGTGATAGTGATCTTACCGAAGTTAAGAGTAAGACCGCCGATACCTGCGATAAGTATTGTGGACACAACAAAGAGGTTCTTATTCTGGTTGAGGTCAACCTTCTGAACCATCTTAAGACCGGATACAGCGATGAATCCGTACAGAGCCATACAAACGCCGCCCATTACACACGAGGGAATGGAATTAACGAATGCAACGAACGGAGCGATGAATGCGATAAGCATTGCCATAATAGCCGCGGTAAGGATAGTATAAATCGAAGCGTTACCGGTGATTGCTACGCAGCCAACGGACTCACCGTAGGTGGTGTTGGGGCAGCCGCCAAAGAACGCACCCGCCATGGAGCCAACGCCGTCGCCGAGGAGAGTACGGGAAAGACCCGGATCCTCGAGAAGATCGGACTCGATGATGGAGGAAATGTTCTTATGGTCCGCGATATGTTCTGCGAATACAACGAACGCAACAGGGAGATATGCAACTGCGAGAGTAGCGATATATGCGCCGTCGATCTCCTTAACGCCCTTGAAAGCTTCAACAAACGTGAAGTCGGGGAGAGTGAGGAACGTACCGAGGTTTACGCCGTCTGCCCAAAGAGCAGTGATCTTTGTAAAGTCGATAACCTTGAGTGCATCGATTTCAGCAACGTTACCGATAACAGTGAAGATAGCTGCAACCGCATAACCGCCGAGGATACCGAGAATGAACGGAATAAGACGAGTCATCTTCTTGCCGTAAGTAGCGCAAAGGATAACGATTACGAGAGTAATAAGACCAACAAGCACGCAGATAAGGGGATGTGCACCGGAAAGACCGCCCTTCTGGAGGTCGCCTATAGCATTGCCTGCGAGCGAAAGACCGATTATAGCAACGGTAGGACCGATAACTGCGGCAGGCATAAGCTTGTTTATCCAGTTAACGCCTGCGATCTTAACGATGATTGCGATAACGACATACACAAGTCCTGCGAAAGCAGCACCGATGATAAGTCCGAGATAACCTGCTGCCATAGAAACCGCACCTGCAAACGCCGCTGCCATAGAGCCGAGGAATGCAAACGAGGAGCCGAGGAATACAGGGCTTCTGAATTTAGTGAAAAGCAAATAAACGAGAGTGCCGACGCCTGCACCGAAAAGTGCTGCCGCAGGGCTCATCCAAGTTGTTGCTTCATAAGCAACGGTACCGTCCGCGATAAAAGTGCTGATGTTACCGTTGATGATAACCGGAACAACAAGAGTCGCTGCCATAATGGCGAGAAGCTGCTGGATTGCAAATACGATAAGCTGACCGAATTTCGGCTTATCCTTTACGCCGTAGATAAGTTTCATTTAAGTCTACCTCCAAAATTTGATAAAATATTATTTGGTTTGTGCGAATTGGATATTACCGTATAATAATATATCATATTCGACTTAATTTGTCAACAGTTTGGCAATATATGATTAAAATTTATTTAGTGTACCTTTTTAAAAAGCATAAAAAAATAACCCCTGATTGCAGTTTCACATCTACAATCAAGGGTTATTTCTGTTCACTCTTGATATCTCACATCTTTTGTTATCCTCACTTTCGTTTTTCTACCCTTCCGCCGCTCACATCTGCTGCTAAAACACTTTCTTTTCATCTTATTCTTCCTCTAACGAGAATACCGTTTGTTATGCTTTTACTTAAGCTGCGCCGTGTGATTGGCAAGTCCGCCTTCAGATCTCTATTCTTACCTTTTCTACCACAATTTGATTAAAGAGATCTCACAAATGTATGTTAAGCGTAACACCGCCGTGTTTTTTGTTTAACCTGAACTCGACCTGTGATCTGAACACCTTG
>JAZSJI010000156.1:0-4067 GCA_045534235.1 Candidatus Flemingiibacterium sp.
CCTATGGGCTGCTCCTCGGCTGTACGTTTACGAGCGCGTATCGCTCGGCTTTGTCCTCGCGCGCCTTGCGCGCTCGGGGAAACGAAAAGGGAGAGGAGGAAGGCGCTCAGGCGCCACGCCCTCCTCCTCTCCCTTTTAAACCCTCTTCTCTACTCGGCTACGCCGCCTAAAAGAAGGCGGCGCCATAAAAGGGTAGCTTTGCGTGCGCGACGGTGCGCGATTCTGCGGCTAAAAGCCTCGTAGGTGCATATCGTCCGCGCGGCATAACGCGCCGCGCTCCGTTCCTTTTACAACGGCTACTGACGCGGCGGTGTGCGCCGCGACATCGAGCGAATAGAGGCAGAGGGCGTTTTTTAGCCCGAATGCCGACCTTGAGCGTGCCTCTGTGGTGTAGCCGAGTAGAGAAGAGGGTTTAAAAGGGAGAGGAGGAGGGCGCGGCGCGTGAGCGTCTTCCTCCTCCCCCTTTTCGTTCCCCAGCGACGAGGTGCGAGGTCATACTATCGATTTTATAACAAAAAACACAAGGAGAAAACATTATGGATTGGACACAACTTCGCGTAAGCGTTGCGGTAAGCGACATCGAGCGCACCGCCGCTATTATGAGTATGCTTGACAACGGAATTATGATCGAGGACTACAGCGACATCGAGGCAGGACTCAAGACCGTCTACGGCGACCTTATCGACGAGTCTATCCTGAACGCTGATAAATCTCGCGGCGCGGTGTCGATCTACGTTTCCGAGGAGAAGAACTACAATGACTACGTAGTATTCCTTCGCGAGCGCTTCGCGACAGAGGGAATCGACGCGAAGATCGAGATACTCGGCGTTGACGAGGAGGAGTGGTCTACCGCTTGGAAGAAGTATTACCACCCGATAAGAGTCGGCGAGCGACTTGTCGTCGTTCCCGCTTGGGAAAAGTACGACGCCGAGCCAAACGATATTATCGTGCGTATGGACCCCGGTATGGCGTTCGGCACGGGTACGCACGAAACCACGCGCCTCGTTTGCGGACTTATCGAAAAATATCTCGTGCCCGGTCAGCGTATGCTCGACGTCGGTACGGGAAGCGGTATACTCGCAATCTGCGCGTCGAAGCTCGGCGCCGGTGAATGCTTCGCGTACGATATCGACCCAGTAGCGGTACGCGTTGCTGCGGAGAACTGCAAGGACAACGACTGTCACAACATCACCTGCGGCGTGTCCGACCTTTTAGCTTCGGTTGACACAGCGGGCGGTATGTACGATTTCGCCGTTGCTAACATCGTAGCGGACATTATCATTCGTATGGCACCCGATATCGGCAACTATTTAAAGAAGGGCGCATACCTTATCACGTCGGGTATAATCGAGCGTTATGCCGAGGGTGTACGCGAGGCGATGAGCGCTCACGACTTCGAGCTTGTCGAGGAAGCTATGGAGAGCGATTGGGTGGCAATGGTATATAAAAAGTTGTAATTTTTGGTAAAAATGCGACTTTTTTTCGAAAAAGACAAAAAAATATGCAAAAAAATTCGCTAAAATATTTGACAAAATGACGAAAGTGTAGTATAATATACAATATAGTCGGACGGTCAGGACGCGAAAAGTGTGTCAATTTTGATAATTCCGACGGTTTATGAGGTAAAAATGCCGCGTTTCTTTCTGCAGGCTTCGAATATCGCCGACGGTACAGTAACCGTCACGGGCGACGATGCCGTTCATATTTCGCGCTCGCTGCGTATGCGAGTGGGCGAGCATATCACCGTGTGCGATATGCAGAAAATCGAATATGACTGCGAGATAATCGCTTTTTCAGAGGATAGCGTCACGGCAAGGGTTATCTCATCTAAAAGCTCGGACACCGAGCCGCCTTATACGGTGCGGCTTTATCAGTCTCTTCCGAAGTCGGACAAGCTTGATACGATAATTCAGAAGTCGGTGGAAACGGGCGCACATGTAATCGTTCCGTTTGAGTCGGAGCGATGCGTTGCAAGAATGGACGGCGACGCGAAAAAGGAAGCCAAAAAGCTTGAGCGGCGATGCCGTATCGCGCTTGAGGCTGCCAAGCAATGCGGACGCGGATGCGTACCTATTGTAAAATCGACGGTAAAATTCGGCGAAATGCTGAACGATGCCAAAGAAAGCGAGCTTGTGCTCTTCTTTTACGAGGGCGACGGAACGGTATCGCTTCGTGAGCTGTTGACGAAAAAATACCCCGACGGGAAGCTCCCCGAAAGCATTTCGGTCATAATCGGCTCAGAGGGCGGATTTTCGCAGAAAGAAGTCGAGGCGGCAAGGCTCGCGCGCTATGAGATATGCGGCCTTGGAAAGCGAATACTGCGATGTGAAACTGCACCGAGCTTTGCGCTCGCGTGTCTGACTTACAATTTCGAACTATAATTTGCGGCGCGAGGGTTATCGCGCGACGGAGGATATTGATGGTGAAAACTAATCTTAAAGAGAAAAAGGCGGCAAAGGCTGCCGCAAAGCGTCAGGAGGATATCAAGTCCTACCGCCTGATGATCGAATTTCTGCTTGTTATCGTCGCTCTCTTTTTGGCAATAACGGCAGGGAACAACGCCCTGTATACTCTCTCGAAGATAATGCCCCTCTTCCTTGCGGTGTCTGGTGTGCTTTTCGGACTTTCCGCACTCTATTTCTCCGTGATGCGCGTAAAGCGCGTTGACGAAACGTACAGAATAGTGACGAGTGCCGGCATATTCGGCAACGCCGCCGCGCTCTTCCTTCTCTCGGCTGCTTTCTATCTTTACATGGACGCGCAGCTTGTTATCTCTGCACTCATCGCTCTCGCAGTCGTGTACATCGTATACAACGTTGAAGGCGCAGGCTTCTTCGGCTATTCCGCACTTACTGCTGCGGCTTACGTATCGCTCCTTCTCTGTGCACCCTCGCTTCTCAGTCAGTCCTACTACGCTATAGGTGATATTATTATCGACGTAGCAAGAGTGCTGGCGTTCCTTGTACCTGCTCTTATGATAATTATTGCGGTGCTTACCTTCGCAAGAAAGAAGGGCGTATCCGTGCTTGGCGTTAAGTTTAACAAGAAGAGAATTGCCACCGCGCTCATTATTTCGGCTATCATCGCACTTACCGGTGCGGTATTCACCGTGGTCTATCCCGCGGGCGTTTCCATTGCAATTTACGTGCTGCTCGCCTTCTACTTCGTAGTAACTGTGATCGGCATATTCAAAATGATGTGAATTTTTGATTAAAATTCGTAAAAACTATTGAAAAAAGCAAAACCTTAGTGTAAAATATACATATAGACAATACAATTTTTGTTAATGTTGAAAGGAGCCGCCCCATATGTCAAACAGATTTTTCCAAGGTATTATTCATCAGATGAAGGATGCTGTGGATCGGGTTATCGGTGTTATAGATGAGAACGGCGTTATTATTTCCTGCAGTGAGCTTGTAAAGATCGGAGAAAGCGCGCAGGGAATACGCGACGAGCTCGCATATACCTCCGATGCTATTACGACCGGCGGTTATACATACAGACAGATTGGTCAGGGCGCCAAGAGCGAGTACATCGTATTCGTCGAGGGCGAGGACAAGATGGCTGAAAGGCTTTCGATGATCCTTTCCGTGTCGCTTGCCAATATCAAAAATCTCTACGATGAGAAGCTCGACAAGGGCTCGTTCATCAAGAACATTATTCTCGATAATATCCTGCCGAGCGACATCTATTTAAAGAGCAAGGAGCTTCACTTCAACTCGGATGTCAGCCGCGTGGTTATTTTAATAAAGTTCTACGGCAAGAGCGACGTTGTACCGTTCGATATGGTACAGAATATGTTCCCCGACAAGAACAAGGACTACGTTATCAGCGTAAGCGAGCACGACATCGTACTCGTTAAGGAGGTCAAGAACGGTCACGATACCCGCGAGATCGAAAAGACCGCAAAGAGCATCTCCGACACGCTTTCCAGCGAGTTTTACGCAAAGGTTACAATCGGTATCGGTACCGCAGTTGAGAACATCAAGGACCTCGCACGCTCCTTCAAGGAAGCACAGGTCGCAATTGAGGTAGGCAAGGTATTCGACACCGAAAAGAACATTATC
>JAZSJI010000153.1:0-3174 GCA_045534235.1 Candidatus Flemingiibacterium sp.
TATCTCAATTCCCTCGCGCATCCGCGACATAAACGAATGCGCCTTGCCCACGTCAATATTGCCCATAAAAAACCTCCGCATAAAGTACCAGTCGGCACATTCTAAGCGGAGTGATCTTTAATTATTCAATTACCTCGTAAAGCGAAGAAGCGTCTGCCTTTGCGGCATGCTCGCGAACGTCAAGAACTCTCACCCTGAGCGTTCTCTGTCCGAAGCTGACGCAGATAACGTCGCCCTCCTTGACGTCGTAGGACGCCTTGGCGGGCCTTCCGTTAACTGAAACGTGCTGTGTATCGCAGGCTTCGTTTGCTACGGTACGTCTTTTTATAAGACGAGATACCTTCAGGAATTTATCAAGGCGCATTAATTACTTGTTGAGCTTAGCCTTGAGAGTCTTGCCTGCAGCGAAGGAAAGACGCTTGGAAGCGGGGATAGTGATGGTCTTGCGGGTAGCGGGATTGATACCGGTTCTTGCGGGGCGATCCTTAACCTCGAAGGTACCGAAGCCAACGAGCTGAACCTTCTCGCCTGCGAGGATAGCGTCCTCGATAGCAGCGATGGTAGCAGCTACAGCTGCCTCAGCGTCCTTCTTCTTGAGACCGGTTGCGCCTGCAACCTTTTCGATAAGAGTAGTCTTGTTCATGGTAATATGTCCTTTCATTTAAAATTTTCTACCGTTATTTCGGTATTTTAATTATAACATTAAATTTTAATTTTTGCAATACCTTTTGCTAAAATTTCTTCAAAAAAGTGGCTTATTTTGTGGATTTTTTCGCATTTTAATAATTCTGTTGACATTTATTGCCAAAAATCAGGCTTTTTTATCATCAGAAGCGCTTAAAACAAGCCTGTCACAAGCATCTGCGAGTGCTTTTTCGGGGTCTACTCCTGCCTCTCGTGCGAGCTTTACCGCATCAAAAAGCAGGTTGCCGATAGCTGCCTCGGTCGTGCTTGCCGATACCATACCGTCAAGCGCACCGCTCGTAGGAAGCGCGTAACCGAGCTTTGCCGCTTTAGAAGCGAGCTTGTCCGCGCGAATGAGTGCAGGCAACGAATGTGAAACCGCGTCGAGCACTTCTCTGTCCGACTTCTGATGCTTTTCAACCACCTTTATCTTGTCCCAGTTCTTAAGAACCTCCTCAGACGTGTCCGCCTTGACGTCTGCGAAAATATGCGGATGGCGAAGAATGAGCTTCTTACAAATACCATCGGCAACGTCGTCGAGGTTAAACGTACCTGCCTCCTCGGCGATACGTGCGTGGAACACGACCTGAAGCATCAGATCACCAAGCTCCTCGCACATCAGCACCTTATTATCGGTGTCGATAGCCTCCACGACCTCGTAGGTTTCCTCAATAAGATTGCGACGGATGGATTTGTGATCCTGCTCGCGGTCCCACGGGCATCCGCCGGGAGCGCGAAGGATCTCCATAATTTCGCGAAGATCATCGACGGTGTAGTTTTTCTTTGCTTTGAGGTTTTCAATGCGCTGTTTCATATTTTGTACTTCCTTAGTTTATTATAGTTCGAGGCAGTAGTCCCGTCCTACGAATTTGTTTGTCTTTCCTTCCCTATCGCCATAATTCCGACGTATGTGAGCGCCGCTGCCCCTATCGACACTATAGTTCCTGCTATCGGATATATTACCGCCGCGAGCGTTACCGCTACGAGTGCTGATACGAGCGGCTTTGTGTAAACCTTACGTACTATTGCCGGCCCGAGTGGTGTCAGCGTGGCTATAGCCACCACCGAAACGGTAAGCACCGTGAAATAGCATATGAACGTCGACACGGGTGTTGCAAACTTGCCAAGCGTCGGCGTAAGCGTCCACGTTGCGACGAGCTTCGCCACAGCACCTGCGAGCATCGCAAAAAGCGGTACACGCTCGTGTCCGCTCGCCTGCAAAACGGTGTTTGTCAGCCCAAGCATACATAAAAGCATCGACGAAGGTGCAAGAAGCGTAAGTAACATTGCGCCGCGCGCGGCAACGTCGTCGGCGAACAAAAGGGACAGTATCGGCTTTGCCATTGCAGACATACCTATGGCGCACGGCACGGCAAAAAACGCAGTTGACTTCGCCGCGTCGTGCGTTAGCTTTATCGCCTTGTCGTGCTCATTGGCGGCAAGCGCCGACGAAAGCGCGGGCAGGAGCGCATACGCTATCGGCAAGGTAAGCACGGGCGGAAGATTGAACATCGGCACGGCGAGCGAGGAGTAATTGCCCCATATTGCCGCAACCTCGGTCTGCGCTATTCCCGTTCTGTGAAGCGTGCGCGTCATAAGCATCGTGTCAAGGATATTCGTAAGGCTCATAACGCTTGAGGAAAGCGTTATCGGGAGCATTGACGTGATAAGTCCGCGTGCGAGCGTTTTGCTTGACGTGAGCTCACGCTCGATGGTCGGCTTTTTTAGAATGGCGTACGCGATATACAAGGTAAGCATTCCTGCACCAACACCAACGGTTATACCGCCTGCCGCGTAAGCCGCCGCAATCGGCACACCAAGCCCTCGATCAAGCGCGTGATACGCAAGCGCCACACCGAGCGATAATTTTCCGAGCGCCTCTATGACCTGCGAGAGCGAGTGCCACCGAAGGTCGCCAAAGCCTTGAAAATATCCGCGAAGTGCCGCTGATTGACAGATGAAGAACAGTGTCGGCGCGACGGCAATTATAGCCGCCTCGCTTTTTTCGACGCGCATAATATGCGCTATATAAGGCGCACCGACTATCAGCCCGACACAAGCGGTAAGCCCGACGAGCGTAAAAACGCCGAGCGACAGCTTGAATACCCGCCTCGCGCCGTCGCCGCGCTTATTTTCGGGAATACGCGCGATAAGCATAGACGCCGCCGTCGGAAGTCCTGCGCACGAGAGCGTATAGAGCCACGTAAATATGGTGTACGCGCCGTTAAAGTAGCCCATTCCCTCCTCGCCGATAAGCGCGGTCATAGGTATCTTGAAGAAGAGCCCTATAGCCTTTACGATGAGGTTTGATGCGGTCATTATAATGACGCCGCCCGATAAGTTACCGAGAATTTTGGATTTTTTCAAGTATAACGCTCCCGTCGGCGCACCGACGGAGTGTTATACTCAGTCAAAATAGTGCGCGATAGTGTGCTTCGCCGTGTGGCGGAGCTTTTCGACGTCCAGCGTTTTGTATTCGCCGTTTTCAAA
>JAZSJI010000032.1:0-5954 GCA_045534235.1 Candidatus Flemingiibacterium sp.
ATACGGTATCTGTGCGCATTGGAAGTACAAGACAGGCTCTACGGGCAGAGATGATATCGACCAGAAGCTTCAATGGGTTGCGAAGCTCCTCGACTCCGACTCGGATATGCACGATCCCGACGAGTTCCTTCGCTCACTCAAAATTGATATGTTCCACGACGAAACGTTCGTCTTTACACCCAAGGGCGACGTTATCGTGCTGCCGCAGGGCGCAACGCTCATCGACTTCGCGTACGCCATCCATTCCGCTATAGGCAATAAGATGGTCGGCGCGAAGATAAACGGTGCTATTGCGACTATCGACTCCTCGCCCAAAAACGGCGACATCGTCGAGATAATCACCTCGGGCGCGTCGCGCGGACCGAGCCGCGATTGGCTTAAGATAGTCAAGACGGGCGAAGCACGCGGTAAGATACGTCAGTGGTTCAAGAAGGAGATGCGCGCCGAGAATATCGTGGTCGGCAAGGCAGAGGTCGAGCGCGAGCTCAAGAAGTACAACCGCGCGTATACGGAAACTCAGCTTGAGGATATAGTGTCTGCTGTGGCTTCGCGCATCGGCATTATGTCCGCAGACGATCTTTACAACACCGTCGGCTATGGCGGACTTTCAATGACCAAGCTCACCTCGAAGCTTCGCGACGAGTTTGACAGAGTGGTGCTTCCGCCCGAGCCGAGCGAAAAGATAACGGACGTTTCACAGCTTAAGACTGTGGAAAAGCCGCATCACCACCATTCGCAAGGCGGTATAGTTATCGACGGCGCAGACGGCTGTGCAGTCAAGTTTGCAAAATGCTGTAATCCGCTTCCGGGCGACAACGTCGTTGGCTTTATCACAAAGGGCTTTGGCGTTTCCATACACAAATCCGACTGCCCGAACGTGCTTGCAGGTATGCAGCGCGAGGGTGATCGCGACCGCTTCGTTTCGGCGTGGTGGGACGTTGGCGCGGAGTGGGAGAAAACCTCCTTTGAGGCGTTCATTCAGATCTACTGCAAGGACACTATCGGTCTGCTTGCGAACGTCTCCGTCGCACTCGCGGATATGCGCGTGTCGGTCATCTCGATAAGCTCGCAGAAGTGCCAAAACGATTCGACTATACTAAATCTCAGCATTTCGTGTAAAAATACAGACCACGTAAATTCTATTGTCTCCCGTATAAAGAGTATCGACGGCGTCGTTGACGTGGTTCGCGGATTTGCATAATTAAGGAGCAAAAAAATGAAGGCTATATTACAGCGTTGCCGCTCGGCGTCCGTTATCGCGGACGGTGAGCAGGCAGGTAAGATTGGACACGGGCTTTTTATACTGCTCGGCGTACTAAAGGGTGATACGGAGGCTGACGCAGACGTGCTCGCGGAGAAGATATCAAAGCTTCGTATTTTCGACGATGAAAACGGCAAGCTTAATCTATCCGTAAAGGACGTGGAGGGAAGCGCGCTCGTTGTGTCGAACTTCACCCTTTCGGCGGACTACAAAAAGGGCAACCGCCCCGATTATTTCGCCGCTGAAGCCCCCACACGCGCAGACGAGCTTTACGAGTATTTTTCAGCGGCTCTGCGCTCACGCGGACTGCATGTTGAAAACGGCGTGTTCGGCGCAGATATGAAGATTTCCCTCGAGGCAGACGGCCCCGTTACCATAGATATGGACAGCGCAGTTCTCAAAAAATAAGATGTTTGGAGAAAAAATATGTATTTAAAAATAAACGGCGACCTAAACAGATATTATCTGCAAACCGTATGTATGCTCTTTTTCCCCGGCGCAACATTTTCAGAAACAGAGGACGACAGTGCCGAGGATACGGCGGAATTCACGCGTGTCAACCTCGACGGTGAGGTTGAGGTCACCTGCACCTTCGCAAGCGACGGCAAGTGCGAGAGCGCAACGAGAAGTGTAAAGGTCGGCACACTTCACGGCTTTGACGAAAACGGTGCAACCCCCGAGGTAAAGGCGGCAAAGGTTGCGGCAGGTCTTGCCGCACTCGACGCAGGCGTAAAGCTTTTCGGCTGTTATCCTGCGTGGGGAATACTCACGGGTATTCGCCCCGCAAAGCTCGCAGGTGAGCTTATATCGAAGCGCGACGAAAACGGCGCGCGTATATACACGTCCGAGCAGGCTCGCAGGCTTTTGACGCGTGAGTACCACGTCAGCCCGAAAAAGGCGGCTCTCGCGGTTGAAATTGCCAGGGGCGAGCAGAAGATAGCACGTCTTGCCGGCGACGGCAAGGCTCCGTACACCTGCTCTGTGTATGTATCTATCCCGTTCTGCCCGACGAGATGCGCGTATTGCTCGTTTGTGTCGTATTCGACCAAGCGACTGCTCGCGCAGATACCTGATTACCTTAAGCGTATATGCGACGACACGCGTGCACTGCTTGCATGTTTAAAGCTTCGAGGCTTCAAGGTGCTGACCGTATACGTCGGCGGCGGTACGCCGACCACGCTTTCGGATGCACAGCTCGCCGAGCTTCTCGGTGCTATCGACGACAACATTCCGATAAAGCGCCTCAACGAGTTCACCCTCGAGGCGGGACGTCCCGATACGATAACCAAGGAAAAGCTGCTTGTAGCCAAGGATTTTGGCGTAAGCAGAATAAGCATCAATCCGCAGACGATGAACGACGCGATACTCAAAAACATCGGTCGCCGTCACACAGTCGCGGACTTCCGTAAGGCGTACAAAATGGCGCGCGAGGTTGGTATACCGCAGATAAACACCGACCTTATCGCAGGTCTGCCCGGCGATACCTTCGCGACCTTCTCGCGCTCGCTTAACAGCGTTCTGAAGCTCGCCCCCGAGAATATCACCGTACATACCTTCTGCGTTAAGAAATCCGCGGAGATACTTCGCCTCGACACCGAGATATACAACCGCTCGGCTGACGAAACTGTAAAGAGCGTCGACTACTCACAGGTCACGCTTAAGAACGCAGGGTATAACCCCTATTACATCTACCGCCAAAAGAATACCGTCGGCAACCTCGAGAACGTCGGCTACTCGCAGAAGGGCTGTGAGGGACTTTACAACGTCCTTATGATGGAGGAGCTCCATTCGGTGTTCGCAGTCGGCGCAGGTGCGGCTACGAAGCTCGTGCGCGTAGACGATGACGGCAAGAAGTATATTGAGCGTATATTCGACCCAAAATATCCGTATGAATATCTCGCGACCGACGCAGGTGCGGCTATGGAAGAGAAGATACGCAGAATAGAGGAATTTTTCAAGTTTTAACCCCTTATACTCCGAAAGGAAAACCTATGATAACCTTAAACCCAAGAATCCCATCAGAGAGTGCCAAGCTCGAGCTTATAAAATCGAGCGAGGCGAAATTTGAAGCGCGTCTTGACGAGGTGTGCAGGGAAGTGCTTGCAGAGAACGTCAAGATAATCGCGCTCTCCGGTCCTACCTGCTCGGGCAAGACCACGACGGCTAACAAATTAACGAGCGAGCTCACCAAAAACGGCATTGAGGTGCACCTCGTGTCGATAGACAACTTCTTTCTCCCACGCACCGAAGAGGACTTTGAGCATATGCGAAGCGGCAAGCAGATCGACTATGACAGCGTTGAAGCGCTCGATCTGGAGCTTCTCAAAAAGTGTGCGGCGTCGATAATCGCGGGCGAGCCTACCGACCTGCCTATATACGATTTCGTTGCGAGAAGAGCAACTAGCTTCGAGCACGTTGATCCCAACGACCACAGCGTGTTCATCTTCGAGGGAATACAGGCGATATATCCCGAGATAACAGCGCTGTTTGGCGAGAAATACAAGTCTATCTATATATGCGTTGATGAGGACGTACAGATCGGCGAGTGGTACTTTATGCGCCGCGAGCTGCGACTGCTTCGCAGACTCGTGCGCGACTACAAGTTCCGCGGCGCGTCGCCAGAGTTCACGCTATACCTCTGGCGCGGTGTAACGAAGAACGAGGATAAGTCTATACTGCCGTACGCCGATACGGTAGATATCAAAATCAACTCGTTTATGGAGTATGAGATATATCTTTTGAAAGATGAGCTTACACACATACTCGCACTTGTGCCGAGCGACAATCCCTACTACGCGAAGGCGCTCGAGCTTATGCGAAAGCTTGAAGGGATAGACACAGTTTCACCCGAGCTTGTGCCCAAAGCGTCCGTGCTTCGTGAATTTATCGGATAAAATACATTTAAGGAGAATAAAATGCAAAAAGCAGTTTATAACGATTATAAGGAATCTGCGGCGTACATCGCCGAAAAGATTGGGTGCAAGCCCGACATCGCCGTGATACTCGGCTCGGGACTCGGCGAGTTCGCGGACAGACTCACTGACAGTATTACCATCCCGTACCGCGACATACCGCACTTTCCGACGTCCACCGTTTCTTATCAGAAGGGCGTGCTCGTGTGCGGCAAGATAAAATATGAGGACGGCACTATAAAAACCGTGCTCGCGATGAACGGACGCTTTCACTACTACGAGGGCTGGGAAATGTGGCAGACCGCATATCCCATCGGCGTATTTAGCCTGCTCGGTATCGACAAAATGATTATCACCAACGCGGCAGGCGGTATCGGCTATAACGATACGCGCACGATCGAGCCCGGCGACCTCGTTCTTGTTACGGACCACATAAAGCTCGCGCCAGATTCACCGCTTCGCGGCGCTAATATTCCCGAGTTCGGCGAGAGATTTTTCGATATGCAGTCGGTCTACGACAAGTCGCTTCGCGAGCTTGCAAAGGCGTGCGCCGAAAAGCGCGGTTTCACGCTAAAGGAAGGCGTTTACGCATATATGGCAGGACCGCAGTACGAAACGCCTGCCGAGATACGCGCGCTCAAGGTAATGGGCGCAAATCTCGTCGGTATGTCGACGGTTGCAGAGGTAATCTTCGCGGCACAGGTTGGCATCAAGGTGCTGTGCGTATCCTGCGTATCCAATATGGCGGCAGGCATCACGGGAAGTCCGCTTACCGAGCAAGAGGTGCTTGACACAGCGGCGACTATTTCCGAGCGCTTCAAGATGCTTCTCAAAGACGTAATTCACGAAATATAAATTTGAAAAATATAAATCCCAAAGGAGAAAACATAATGGAAACCAAACGCATTTTTGAACTTATCGACGAGAGACGTGACGAGCTTTTTGAAATGCTCGGTTCATTCGTAAAGATCAATACCGAAAACCGCGCTAACGGCGGAAATGAGAAAAATCTCGCACCGCTTCTCGAGAAGATCTGCAAGGAGCTTTCTCTTGAAACTGACGTATTCTCGCCGCTTTCCCTCGAGGGCTTTGAGTCGCATCCCGACTACATACCCAACCATAATCTTGAGGAACGCTACAACGTGGTCGCACGCTATAAGGGCAGAGAGGATCGCGACGACCTTATGCTTATGGCACATACTGATACCGTCCTCATCGGTGACGTTGCGAACTGGGACACTGATCCGCTTCTCGGCGAGGTTATTGACGGCAAGATAATCGGACGCGGTGTCGGCGACGATAAGTACGCGCTTGCAACCATTCTGTTTATCTTTAAGCTTTTGAAGGAAGAGGGCTTCGTGCCGAAGGCTAATATGCTGTTCGCAGGTTACGTCGACGAGGAGTACGGCGGATCGCACGGTGCAATGGCGTCCGTAATGAAGTATCCCTGCCCGAGAATAGTAAGTATGGACGGCAGAGAGGATCAGATATGGCACTGCGGCTCGGGCGGCGGTGAGATGGCTTACGTCTTCCACACCGAAAATCCTGTTTCCAGCGCAAAGAATGCCGCTCTCGCACTCCCGATAGTCCTCGAGATCATTGAGAAGGAATTCGCCGATAAGCGCCGCGCGGAGCTTGCGGAAAATCCCTACTACAAGGGCACGAACATTCCCGATACCGCACTTCGCTATATGCACGTTCACGCAGGCGACAGCGGTCACGACCTCGGCGTCGGCGACGTTTACTTCGTTTTCTACACCGACAAGACCAAGGACGAGATT
>JAZSJI010000122.1:0-10725 GCA_045534235.1 Candidatus Flemingiibacterium sp.
AGTCTCACCAGAGAGGGAGAGCACAGGTAGCGGCCGGAGAAGCTGTAGGCATCGTCTTCGGGATGGAGATAGTTCACCACTACATCCCCCGGTACATTACCTTCCGCACACAAAACGCGAACTCGACGTGCAGAAATTCCCCACTTTTCAGCTGCCTTAGATACTTTGATATATTCCATAATAATTATCTCCTAATTATAACTCATCATTGATTATCAAAAAGGGACGCATCAACAGGTTTGATTTCATATGTTGAACTAAAATATTGCGGAACCATTTGATAACAAGGAATTTTTTTATCTTTTGCAATGTCGGCAATAGTTTTCTTGTCTTCGATACTCATCTTGATACCTCTATATACGGCGGTAGGCTTAATTTTCGCTATACATTGATGAAGACTATCTAATGATGGAAGCGGGCGATACATTCTCCACTCCGCCTCATATTCCCATTCATCGGATTTTGTCAAAAGAGCCTTTATGGGAAGAAGCATATCTGCATAGTAATAACCTACTTGCTTATTTGTTGCGGACTCCAACACTATATTCATCAACATTGAAGTAAAACTACTTGATGCATCAAATCTCCCCTTTGAATAGATAACTGGAGCGATAGCAACGCTCATCATCAAAGCTACGCACTGACGAATATCTTCGCAATTTTTCGCACAATCTGATATTAACGAGGTTAAATCATATTCCAAACAAAATCCTTTATGAGAGTCAGCATAATGTCCCCACATAAGTGAAGAAGTATTTGTTTCGGAAAAACACGCCACCATATATTGACTTTCGGCTGCGCTTATTCCAGTGAAGAAATATTTCTCATACTCAGAAATATTGTTTGAGATATATGTTACCAACGTGTTTTTTAGTCTTTGCAACTGTTTTTCCAATTCTTTTTGAGAAATGTCTTGTTTCGCATTGTTTTGCAGATTATTTATGAATTCACTTGAACAAAGCTCTTTAATTCCTGACGGCAAATAGCCTTCTTTTAATTGAGAGATATTACGTTCAATAATCTCCGTATCAAATTCTTTATTGAAAATATCATTTACTTTATTCGAATCGTAGCAAGGCATACATTCAAGCGAATCATTGAATGTCAAATAAGAACTGCCCCAAATTTCATCTTTACTAAATGCACTTATCGAATTTTCGTTGCATCTTCTATATCTATACAATTTGGTTGGCATATTATCTTTTATCCATTTTCGAAGTAACGATAACCGTTCCTCTACGTATTTACTATCTGCAATATTCGCATATTCGGTTTCATACAACAACGTTTCAAATACTTTTCTTTTGTCCAAATTATACCTCCGAGGATAACAGATATCTACTCAATATACATTATAGCACGTTTCGGGAATAATATCAAGTGCTTTTTTGCGTTTTTTGCAAAATAAATATTCCTCAAATAAAACACGAAGGAATAATTAAGCGGCGAGGACAATCCCCGCCGCCGTAGGTTATTCGGTTAGTGTTTCAATAGCAATTTGCATACCAAGCTTGAAAGCGTACTCAAATATAGCTGCTTCACCAAGGCTCATATACTCGCTCCAGCAATCGTGGAATTTTTCAAAGACTTCTTTCTGTTCATCAGTAAAGCTTTTCTTTAAATCCTCGTGGTGACCTGACATATACCCGAGCAGTTCCTTCATTTCCTTCGAGTTAGTGCGACTATCTTCTTGAGGAATTATGTTACCATGCCAAAGTTCGTTGATGATCGACGTCATTGATAAACCACCTCCTGCAAGATGATCTCTTCGGCACTTGCCTTGATGTTGTTCATCTCGGCAGCCCATTGGAGTGCGTTGTGAGCCTTCAGAACTTCGTCTATGCCACGTTCTTGGGCAAGGCGAGGAATTATGGTGTCGAGCATTTCGTGAGCCTGTAAGTCGATCTCGTGTAGATATTCATTCAATCGTCCTTCGGTGAGAAGAGTGGTGTAAGTACCGCGACGGTGCTTCTTCATAAAGTCAAGGCGCAGGTTGGCATACTTGCCGAGAGTGTAGTTTGTCTGCTCGGGAAGTGCAAGATCGGGGTAGTAAAGTCCGTTATGTTCGGTATAAGTAATTTCGTTTTTCATTGTAAATATCCTTTCTTATAAAATGTTTTCGTTTGGCATCAACTATCAAGGATATTTACTTGGGCGGTGCTCGGGCGTGATGCCAACAACAGCAGATTGACATCACGAGTCCCCGAACACGAAAAGAAATCCGAACCCTTCGCCTACCGGCTTTGGGTTCGGATTTCTACTGTTTGGTGCGGATGACAGGACTTGAACCTGCACGGTTGCCCACCAGATCCTAAGTCTGGCGTGTCTGCCAATTCCACCACATCCGCATATTCAGTTTTCGAACACAAAGTAGTATATCACAAATAAAAGATTTTGTCAAGGTATTGATTTTTCGTGTGAAAGGTAGTACAATATAGACGGTATATTTTTTTGTATTTTGTGTATGGAGAAGAGTAATGAAAGCACTTCTTTTGTCAGTAACCTTCGGTGAAGGTCATAATTCAACGGCAAAATCGCTTGGCGCTTACCTTGAATCTATCGGATTTGAGACGGAGATACTCGACACGATCGCACACTTGAATCACTTGATCGGTGATACCGTTTCAAAGGGCTATCTCAAAATGGCGAGCGACGCAAAGTTCGTTTACAAGGGCGCTTATCGCCTTGCAGAAAAAAGAAATAAATCAAACAGCGACATAGCACCGATGCGCTCCACAGCAAATCTTGTCGGTAAAAAGCTTCAGAAGCACATTGACGAATACGATCCTGACGTTATAATTTGTACGCACGTTTTTCCTGCGATAATTCTCGATCTTATGAAGGAAAAGGGCGAGCTTCGTGCAAAGACCGTCGGCATCGTTACAGACTTTATGTTCCACCCGTATTGGGAGGAGGCAACTCATCTTGATTACGTCGTGGCACCGAGTGAGCAGATGATGTGTCAGGCAAAGAAAAAAGGCTTTTCCGAGTCGCAGGTGCTCCCGATGGGCATTCCGATACACCCGAAATTTGCCCAAAAAAGGCGTACGAAGGAGCAGGCGAGAGCCGAGCTTGGACTTGATATAAACAAGCGAACGGTGCTCTTTATGAGCGGAGGATCAGGCTTTGGCGACATTAAGCAGACTGTCAAGGAAATTGACGCAATAGATCAAGATTTTCAGCTTATCACCGTCTGCGGAAACAATGCTTCTGCGAAGGCGAAGATCGACAGACTTAAAACTAAAAAGCGAATACTTAATCTTGGCTTTGTCGATTACATCGACAAGCTTATGGACGCTTCGGACTGCATAATATCAAAGCCCGGCGGACTTACAAGCTCCGAGGCTATGGCAAAGTCGCTGCCTATGATAATCGTCAACCCCGTTCCCGGCCAGGAGGACAGAAATTCGCAGTTTCTCACCAATAACGGCGTTGCGATGGCGGCGTCTAATATCGCGCCGCTTGATGACGTGCTGTATCAGCTTTTGGCAGATCCGCGCCGCGTAGACGTGATGCGTGATGCGATAGAGATTATAGCGAAGCCAAATTCCACGCGTGATATATGCGAGTTTGTAAAGGGAATTTGCGAAAAATAGTTTTATATTAGCTATTATTATCCAAGGAGATTGTTATGAACACATTTGCACGTATGAGATCGAAGCGTTGGGGCGTATTCAACCACTATATACCCACGCCCGGACGTGATAAATTTTTTGACGGTGCTGACCTTTCTGATTGGAACAAAACGGTTGATAGCTTTGATACGGAAAAATTAGCGTATGAGCTTCATAAGCTTGGAGCGGGATATTATTTCATAACGCTCATTCACGGTGCGGAATATATGATAGCGCCGAACAGTGCTTTCGACAGAATGTTCGGGGTAAACGCAGGCGAATTTTGCTCTAAAAGAGATTTGGTAAACGATCTTTACGAGTCGCTTGCTAAATATGATATTGACCTTTGTCTGTATTTTAACTGTCTTTCACCCTTCAATAGGTGCTTTGGCGAGCGCTTCAGACATCACCTCGGCATAGATGGTGAGTTGAAGGATCAGAATGACGTTTTGACTATTTACGACGGCGAGACATTTGTAAATTCGTGGTCTGGGGTCCTACATGAGCTTGCACTCCGATACGCAGACAAAATAAAAATGTGGTGGCTTGATTCCTGCTACGAGCGTTCAGGTTACACGCCGGAAAAGCTTAAGATGTACCACGATGCAATCAAAGAGGGAAACCCCGATGCGCTTGTAGCGTTCAATAACGGAATTCTTGCACCGCCAAACGGCAAGCTTGAAAAATATATGGATTTTGAAGGCTTTACCTGCGGTGAGAAGATAGGTCTTGACTATATCCCGCAGTCTGGTGATATCAATGGCTCACTCGCGCATCTGCTTATTCCGATAGGACGCTCGGGAGAGAAATCTCCCTTCGGTCCGTGGTGCGCGGCCGGAACCGACTATACCGGAGAAGAGCTGCACGAGTATGTTACGAAGGTAAACGCGGTGGGCGGAATAGTAACGTTTGATATACGCGTGACACCCGACGGTACCTTCGACAAAGAGCAAATGGAGCAACTGAAGAAAATCGGATAATACATAAAAGTAATTTATTACAGACAAGCCGCCGTTTTTCGGCGGCTTTTATCCTTTTCGTGGAAATATAAAAAAATAAATTCGTTTTTTCGTGCTAATAAGTTAAAATAACTATTGCAATTTGGCGAGTATAGTGGTATAATGTTTAATATATTTCCGAAGGAGTGTTCGGGAATATATAGACTTTTAGCTTTCGGCGCGGTGCGCCAAATAAAAATTATACAAGGAGGATAAAGCTATGAAGATCTCATTTTCTACACTCGGTTGCCCTGATTTCAGTTGGACGGATATTTGCTCGCTAGCCAAAGACTTTGGCTTTCACGGAATCGAGATGCGCGGTCTAGGTAATGACATCTTTTCCGGCTATACCTCTCCGTTTTCTGAAAAAAATCTCGAAAAGACTGTCGAACAGCTGAAAAAGCTGAAGCTCGAGGTATGCTGTCTGTCGTCCGGATGTGCACTCCGTTTTAAGGAAAAGCACTCTGAAACGATTGAAGAGCTCAAGAAATATATTGCACTTGCAAAGGCCCTCGGTACTCCATATATCCGTGTACTCGGCGACCTCACTGCAGGCCCAACCACTGATTTCGACGACGAAAACGTAATCGAGCCTATGAAGCTCCTCGCGCCTATTGCGGAGGAAGCGGGCGTTACGCTTCTTATAGAAACCAACGGTGTATATTCCGACACCGCGCGCCTTGCCGACGTTCTTGCAAAGATTGCAAGCGACAGCGTTGCGGCACTTTGGGATTTCAACCACCCCTACCGCTTCAATGGCGAGCTTCCCGAAACCACTATCACAAATCTCGGTGCTTTTATTAAGCACGTTCACATCAAGGACTCCGTTTGCGAAAACGGCAAGGTCGTATATAAGCTCGTCGGTGAGGGCGATCTGCCCCCGATGGCGGATTACCTCAAGGCGCTTCGCTCGCTCAACTACGAAGGTTACATCTCGCTTGAATGGCTCAAGCAGTATGCGCCCGAGCTTTCCGACGCAGGTATCGTGTTCCCACACTTCGCGCACTTTATGGAGCAGTACCTCGGCACTGCACACGCGGCAGGACATCTTATTCCCAATAACCGTGGTACGGGCAACTACGTCTGGCCGAAGAACCAGCTCATTGACCTTACTTTCCCGCAGGTGCTTGACCGTATGTGCGAGGAGTTCCCTGATCAGTACGCATTCCGTTACACGGAGTGCGACTACACAAGAACGTATACAGAGTTCCGCGACGACGTTGACACCTTCGCGCGTGCGCTCATTTCGATGGGCGTAAAGCAGGGCGACCACGTTGCTATCTGGGCAACGAACGTGCCTGCATGGTACATCACCTTTTGGGCGACGGTAAAGATCGGTGCGGTGCTCGTCACCGTAAATACAGCATACAAAAAGCACGAGCTTGAGTATCTGCTCCGTCAGTCCGATACGCATACGCTTGTCATGGTTGACGGCTACAAGGATTCCGATTATGTTGGCATTGTTAAAGAGCTTATTCCAGAGCTTGCAACGCATGAATCGGGCAAGCCGATACATTCGCGCAGACTTCCGTTCCTTCGCAATGTAATTACCGTTGACTCGAAGCAGCAGGGATGCCTCACATGGGACGAGGCAGTTGCCATGGCAGAGCGTACTCCTATTGATGCGGTATACCGCCGCGCGGCTATGATAAACAAGCACGACGTGTGTAATATGCAGTACACGTCGGGTACGACGGGCTTCCCGAAGGGCGTTATGCTCACGCACTACAACGTAGTTAACAACTGCAAGGCGATAGGCGACTGTATGGATCTTTCTACAGCAGACCGCATGATGATTCAGGTGCCGATGTTCCACTGCTTCGGAATGGTGCTCGCGATGACCGCTTCGATGACGCACGGCGTTACTATGTCGCCGATTCCCGCGTTCTCGCCGAGAAAGGGACTCAACTGCATCAACAAGGAAAAGATCACCTGCTTCCACGGTGTGCCGACGATGTTTATTGCAATGCTCGGCCACGAGGATTTCGAAAAGACGGATTTCTCGCACATGAGAACGGGTATTATGGCAGGCTCTCCGTGTCCTATCAAGGTTATGGAGGAGGCCGTAGAAAAGATGAATATGCCAGAGATCTGTATCACCTACGGTCAGACCGAGGCTTCACCTGCTACGACTATGTCCAAGACCACCGATCCTCTCGAGCTTCGCTGTACCACTGTAGGTCAGAGTATGTTCGCGGTTGAAACGAAGATAATTGATCCCGAAACGGGCGAGGAAGTGCCCGACGGTGTTGACGGCGAGTTCTGTGCTCGCGGCTACAACATTATGAAGGGCTACTACAAGATGCCTGAGGCTACCGCGGCGCCGATTGATGCCGAGGGCTGGCTCCATTCGGGCGACCTCGCAAGACGTACTCCAGACGGCTACTACAAGATCACGGGACGCATCAAGGATATGATAATCCGCGGCGGCGAGAATATTTACCCCAAGGAGATTGAGGACTTCCTTTACACGAGTCCGAAGGTCAAGGACGTACAGGTTATCGGCGTGCCCGACAAGCAGTACGGCGAGGAGGTTATGGCGTGTATCGTGCTTGCGGAGGGTGAAAGCTCGTCTGAAGAAGAAATGAAGGCGTTCTGCCTTGCAAATATGGCAAAGCACAAGTGCCCGAGATATATCCGCTTCGTCGAGGGCTTCCCGATGAACGCGGCAGGCAAGATACTCAAGTATAAGATGCGAGAGGAAGCGGTGGAGTACTTAAAGCTCCACGAGGCTGCCGGCATCGTTACGGCATAAAATTGAAACCGTCCGTTTAAGCGGACGGTTTTTTTGCAAAAGCACTTGCCAGACTGAAGGAAATATGATAAAATAATCATAGTGTAAAATCAGTACGTATCAACATAGGGGGCTGCTATGAACAAGATTGTTCTTATATCAATAGACGGAATGCGACCTGACGGACTTCTTAAATGCGGAAATCCGTACGTCGGGGAGCTTATGAAAAAGGCGGCGTATACGCTCGACGCAAGAACGGTTATGCCGTCGGTAACCCTGCCTTGTCATATGTCGATGTTTCATAGCGTTCCGCCGGAAAGGCACTGTACCTTCTCAAACGAATACATTGTGCCGGTGCACCCCGTGACGGGACTTATCGAATGCCTTAAAGCGGCAGGGAAGCGCGCCGCTATATACTACGGGTGGGAGCAAATACGAAACATCAGCAAGCCGGGTAGCCTTTACGCAGCGGAATATATTCATTCGTATTCGTTTGATCATACGGACGCTATGCTTACCGACCGCGCTATAAACTATATAAAGCTCGCAAATCCTGACTTCGTTTTTCTTTATATGGTTGAAACCGACGAAAAGGGCGGACACGATTGCGGCTGGATGACCGACACCTATCTTAATTACGTGAGCCTCGCTATTGACAACGTAAAGCGCGTTATCGAGGCAGCAGGTGATGAATACACCGTTATAGTTACCGCAGACCACGGCGGACACGACAGAAGGCACGGAACGGATATGCCCGAGGATATGACGATACCGATGATATTCTTTGGCGAGCGCTTTGAGGGCGGACGCGAGCTTCACGACGTGAGCATTCTCGATATTGCACCGACGGTAGCTGATATTATGGGCGTTGCTTGCCCTCGTGAGTGGGAAGGCAAATCGCTTTTACAGTAAGTTGAATTTGGAGGAAAGAGAAGTGTTTGAGAAATTTCTCCCAACGAAAATATACGACAATATTTACGCGATAACGCCCGAGGAGCTTAACTCCCTCGGTATTCGCGCGCTAATACTCGACATAGACAACACGCTCGTTACATACGATGATCCAAAGCCGACTGAAAGCGTTGCTGCTTGGCTTGGCGCTATGCACGCTGCAGGCGTGCAGACGGCGTTTGTGTCAAACAACCACGCGCCGCGAGTTGAAGCCTTTTGCGAAGGACTTGACTGCTATTTTCACGCGGACGCGATGAAGCCGTCAAGACGCTATCTTCGCGAGGCAATGGCACATATGGGAACTACTGTGGAGAACACCGCGTGTGTCGGCGACCAGCTTTTCACGGACGTGTGGGCAGGTAAACGCGCAGGGATAAAGGCGTTTTTAGTGCCGCCGATAAAGGACAAGCGCACACCGTTTTTTAAGGCGAAGCGACTTCTCGAAAAGCCGTTCCTACGCTTATACCGAAAGAAAAACGTAAAATGAGGCAAACTATGAAGGATAAATTAAAGCTCGCGGTGCTCGGCTCGCCTATCGCGCACAGCCGCTCGCCGCAGCTTCAAGCGTCGTTTGCAAGCGACGCTCATATAGCGGACTTTTCCTACGAGCGCATCGAGGTGACCGAGGATACGCTTCGCGACACCGTCGAGCGACTCGCGCGCGATGGCTACGACGGCTTTAACTGCACGATGCCGCTGAAAACCGAGATGTCGCGTATAGCTGATTTTCTCGGCGACGAGGCGAGGACGCTTTCTTCGGCAAATACAGTCGTTATAAGGGACGGAAAATTCTACGCCGACACTACGGACGGTATCGGGATACTTCTGACGATACGGAGAGGTTACGGATGCTCGGACAAGCCCGTCGACGAGTGCGTGCGCGGCAAGCGCGCGGTGCTTATCGGGGCAGGAGGTGCGGCAAGGTCTGCGGCGCTCTCGCTTAAAAACGCGGGTGCGCGGCTTACGGTGCTCAACCGCACGTTGTCTGCCGCATACGAGCTTTCTGATATGCTCGGCGGTGAGTGCGAGTGTCTGCCGCTTGATGCGGCTTCGCTGTACCGCGCGGCGAGCGAGTCGGACATACTTGTAAACTGCTCCGCGCTCGGTATGAGCGGTAAGCCCGAGTTTGAAGCGCTTGACTTTATAGACGCACTGCCGACCGGTGCGATGGTTATAGATGCGGTCTATAATCCGCTTGAAACCGCGCTTCTTTCGCGTGCACGCGAACGCGGACTTATCGCGATGAGCGGACTTTGGATGCTCGTTTACCAAGGCGCGGCGGCGTTTGAAAAATGGTCGGGCGTGATGCCTGACGAGGACGCGTGTGCTCGCGCGTTTGATTTGATAAAATAAGGAGAAAAACAATGTCAAATGCAAAATTCGGCGTTGCGGGAAGCTCTGACAGCTTCTTCGCAGACGGCAAAAAGCATACACACGAGGCACCTGCGTGGTTGGCCTCGCGCGGAGTTGATGCGTACGAATACCAGGCAGGCCGCGGATTTATGGCAGGCGAAGCGTCTATGCGTAAGGTAGGCGAGGAAGCAAAGAAAAACGGTATTTTAATGTCGCTTCACGCGCCGTACTTTATTTCGCTTTCGAGCACCGAGCTTGACAAGCGTCTCAACAGCATCGAATACATTAAAAAGAGCCTGTGGGCAGCAGAATGTCTTGGCGCGGACACTATCGTTGTCCACACGGGCAGTGCGGCGAAGATAAGCCGCGCGCAGGCGATGGATTATGCCGCGGATACGCTTTACAAGCTTTTTGAGGAGATCGGTGACACCAATGTACGAATTTGCCTTGAAACGATGGGTAAACTCAATCAGCTCGGCACGCTCGACGAGGTGCTGACGCTTTGCAAGATATCGCCGTGTCTGCATCCCGTAGTGGATTTCGGTCATCTCAACTGCCGCGGACGCTCGGAAAGCGGAGTGTTCGACGGCATCGAAGAAACACCGACGGGCGGCGTGTTCCTCGGTGTTGACGATTACCGCGCGGTGTTTGATAAAATCGGCAGCCGCCTTGGCGACGAATACGCAAAAACGCTCCACTGTCACTTTTCAAAAATTGAATACACAAAGCAGGGCGAAAAGCGCCACGTCAACTTTAAGGACGACGGCTTTGAGCCGCCGTTTGAGCCGCTTGTTGAAGCGATAATCAAGGAAGGCGTGTCTCCGCGCATCATCAGCGAATCCGCAGGCGATCAGACCGAGGACGCTCTCGCTATGAAGGAATATTATCTCTCGAGAAGGGAAAAGTAATTATGAAAATTCTCGTTATGAACGGTCCGAACATCAATCTCACGGGTGAGCGCAAGGCGGAGCATTATGGCACGCTGACGCTCGACGAGATAAACGCTAAAATTGCAGAGAAGGCAACAGAACTCGGCACCGAGGTGGAATTTTATCAGTCAAACCACGAGGGGGCG
>JAZSJI010000054.1:0-7913 GCA_045534235.1 Candidatus Flemingiibacterium sp.
TTGGCCTCCGACTTGCCAAGAGCCGATATCAGCAAAAGCGTCTTTTCGGGTGTTCTGTGCGAGGGCAATTTCTTTGCCGCCATCTTATCGTAGCAGGTCACTACAAAAGCTATCGAGGATATGAGGATCAGATAAACGATCCATCCGTACATCGTTAAAAACTCAAATATCTTTTCCATTATTTTTTCGGGAAGCTGTCTTTAAGACTTACTATGCGGTTGAAGGTGTTCGGTGTCTTGGAGTCAACGCAGAAGTAACCGGTGCGCACGAACTGAAACTTGTCGCCCGGCTTCGCATCAGCGCAGATAGGCTCAAGCTTTGCGCCCTTTATTACCTTCTTCGATTCGGGATTTAAGAAATCCGTGTACTCCATACCGTCGGGAAGCTTCGAGGGATCCTCGAGCGTGAGAAGATTCTCGTAAAGTACAACGTCCGCATCAATGGTGTTGTCTGCAGAGAGCCAATGGATAGTGCCCTTTATCTTGCGTCCGTCAACGGGATTGCCGTTGCCCGTTTCGAGATCGGCGGTGGCGTGGATCTCCTTGATGCTGCCGTCATCGTTCTTGACGATCTCGCCACACTTGATGATATATGCACCCATAAGGCGAACCTCACCGTCGGGCTTTAAGCGGAAGAACTTAGGCGGCGGAACCTCAGCGAAGTCCTCGGCATCGATATAAAGCTCACGAGTGAACTTCACCTTGCGAGTGCCCATTTCGGGATGCTGCGGGTGGTTGGGGAGCTCGAACTCCTCGACCTTATCTTCGGGATAGTTGTCGATAACAACCTTTATCGGATCGAGTACGGCAACGCGACGCGGAGCGGTTTCGTTAAGCTCATCGCGTATGCACGCCTCGAGAAGTCGAATATCAACCAGGCTGTCGGACTTTGCAACACCGATGCGACCGCAGAAGTCTACGATCGAAGCACCCGTGTAACCGCGGCGGCGCATACCGCACAGCGTAGGCATACGGGGATCGTCCCAGCCGTCAACCTGACCGCTCTCGACAAGTCCGCGAAGGAATCTCTTGGAAAGGACGGTGTTGGTGATATTAAGACGCGCAAACTCTATCTGACGCGGCTTATGCGGAACGCTTACGTTCTCGATAACCCAGTTGTAAAGCGGGCGGTGTATCTCGAATTCAAGCGAGCATAAGGAGTGCGTAATGCCCTCGAGCGCGTCCTGAATGGGGTGAGCAAAATCGTAGGTGGGGTAGATGCACCACTTATCGCCATAGCGGTGGTGGTTCATATGCTTGATGCGGTAAATAACGGGGTCGCGCATCCAGAAGTTGCCCGATGCGAGGTCGATCTTCGCACGAAGGCTGTACTTGCCGTCGGGGAACTCACCGTTCTTCATGCGCTCGAAAAGATCTAGGCTTTCTTCAATAGGACGGTCACGCCACGGGGAGCGCGCAGGATGAGTGAGGTCACCGCGGTACTCGTCCATCTGATCGGCGGTAAGCTCGCAGACGTACGCAAGACCTTTCTTTATAAGCTCAACAGCGAACTCGTAGTCCTTTTCGAAATAGTCCGAGCCGTAGAAAAAGCGGTCTTCCCAGTCAAAGCCGAGCCAATGTATGTCTTCCTTAATAGCATCGACGTACTCGGTGTCTTCCTTGGCAGGATTGGTGTCGTCCATTCTAAGGTTGCACTTGCCGCCGTACTTCTTTGCTGTGCCAAAGTCAATGGCGAGCGCCTTGCAGTGACCGATGTGGAGATAGCCGTTAGGCTCGGGCGGAAAACGGGTGTGTACCGCGTCTACCTTGCCCTCGGCGAGGTCTTTGTTTATAAATTCTTCAATAAAGTTTGATGCTTCTATCATTGTTTTTTCTCCTTGAAAGTATAGAAACGTTATTTCCTCCAGAACAAATAAAAGGCGGGGACGGTTGAGGGAATCTCATCTATTACGACTTGCATATCGCAAAGAGCGATCACGTTATTTTTTACAGTTACAAGATCGCGGCATCCGTCCTTGTCATATTTACCGACAAAGTAGGACGGATCCATAATTGCAACTCTTCCGTCGCGCTCCTCGGAAATTACGGTGACGTAATGCAGTCCGCCACTGAATACTCCGGCGTGACCTTCCTTTGTGCCGTTTACGAGGAACACGGCTGCTCCTCCGGTGCGAAGGCAGTACAGAAGCCTTTGTGTATCGCTTGTAATTTCAAGATCAAACCCGAGCTCCTCGGCAAATTTCGGTGCAAAGCTCGTGTATGTGGTGCCACGTTGTGTGGCAGAATTGGTTTCAAGCGCGATGCGCACGGCATCCTTAAGCCCGAACTCGTTGTTCGGGATAAGTCTGTCGGCGACCATAACCGCGCTGCACAAGCCGCAACCCGCGCGGGCTATTGTTGTGATGCGTCTGTCGGTAGCATCGTTGTTGTCGTAATATATCCAATACGGATAATCCTTTTGGTTGACGTATTTCATGATTTTCCTCCGTTAGGGCTTGAGCCGGCTCAGTGAAAATTAAAGACTTGCGATTACGCCGTTAATTCTCGCCACGGTGCGCTCTTTGCCGAGTATCTGCATAACTGTGTAAAGGTCAGGGGCATTCATCTTGCCCGTTACGGCAACGCGGATGAACATACTAACGTCTGCAACGCTGCCCTTGAATGCGGTAGGATCAGCCTTGTACGCCTTCATATCGGAAGCGAATCCAAGCTCGTCTGCAATTGCCTTTACCTTGTCAAACCATACGTTCATATCGTCCGCCGCGTCGTAAGTTGCGAGGAACTTTTCGAGCGTTGCCTTGATGTCGGCTTTATCAAAGGTTTCTGGATAAGCGTCCTCGAGCGAGTAGAACTCGTCGTAGAAGAAGCCCATATAAGGCTTTGCGTCTGCCCACGTTGCGAGGTCCTTGCGCGGCTTCTTGCCGCCGCGTCCGATTGCGAATATCTTTTCTGCGTACTCGGCATCGTTTGCAAGCGCCTTGCCGAAGGGATCGTCAAACGCGAGCGCCCATTCAGTAACCTTTTCGGTAACGGTCTTTGCGTCCATACGCGAGATGACGTTTTTTGATACGTCGTTAAGCTTATCAAAATCGAACAGACAGCCCGAGGTGGACATCTTCTTGATGTTGAACGGGAAGTCGGTGTAGGGCTTGTCGGGGTTTTGCATATGCCACTCCTCGTAGTTTGAGTTGAGAAGCGTCATGATATACTCACACACCGCCTCGGGGCAGTAGCCCATACGGGTGTAGTCGTCCATATTAGCACTCATCTCGCGCTTGGAAAGCTTCTTCTTGTTACCTGCCTCGTCGAGCTTCATTATCTGCGCGATGTGCATATACTTGGGAAGCTTGAAGCCGAGCGCGTTAAAGAGCTGAATGTGCTTGGGAAGGCTCGGCAGCCACTCCTCACCGCGGATAACGTGCGTCGTACCCATAAGGTGATCGTCAACTGCGTGTGCGAAGTGGTAGGTCGGGATGCCGTCGGATTTGAGGAGAACGAAATCCTCATCGTTTTCGGGGACGTCTATCGCGCCCTTAACGAGGTCGGTGAACTTCATCTTCTTCTCGGGATCGCCGAGAGCGAGTATGCGAAGCACGAACGGGTGACCTGCTTTGAGGTGCTCCTCAACATCTTCGATAGTGAAATTGCGGCGTGCGAGCATTCCCTGACGCTTCGCTTCTGCCTCTGCCTGCCAGTCGGTATTCTTGAGTTCTTCCTTTTTGTTTACTTGTGCGAGCTCGTCAAGCTCCTCTTCGGTTGAGAAGCAGGGGTAAGCCTTGCCCTCGCGCACAAGCTGCTTTGCGAAGGTCTGATATATCTCCGCGCGCTCGGATTGACGGTACGGACCGTATATACCCTGATCGGAGATATTGCCGCTTTCGTCGAGTATTGCGCCCTCGTCGAAGTTAATTCCGTAGGTTGCGAGAGTCTTAATGAGTCCCTCTGCCGCACCCTCGACCTCACGCTTTGCGTCGGTGTCCTCGATTCGAAGGTAGAACACGCCGCCACTCTGATGAGCAAGGCGCTCACCGACGGTGGAGGGGAAGAGTCCACCGAAGTGTACGAAGCCCGTGGGGCTGGGTGCAAATCTTGTTACCTTTGCGCCCTCGGGGAGCTCTCTCTTTGGATATTTTGCTTCCATATCCTCGGGAAGCGTCTTAATATTCGGGAAAAGTAATTCCGCTAAATAATTGTAATCCATATTTATTATCCTTTCCTACTGTAAATGTCTTACATACAAGTTTGTTTGTCGCTGTCGCTCCATTGTTGTCGTTCCGCCGTGTCCGGGGTATATCTTGTAATCGCCTTCAAGCCGTATAAGTCTTTTCAGCGAATCCTCCATTGCGTCTTCATCGCCGCCATATAAATCGCAGCGTCCGATGCTGCCGCCAAAGAGCGTGTCACCCGTGAATATAATGCCGTCGGTTTTATAGCAGACCGAGCCCATTGTGTGGCCGGGCGTGTGCATAACGGTCAGCGTATGCGCGCCGAGCGTCACTGTACTGCCCTCGTCGAGCAGTATTTCGGCAGGGCTTATATCCTGATTAACGCCGCCAAACTGCGCCATATAAGTGAGCGTTGGATCGGTCAGCGCGTCCGCATCGTCCGTGTGGATCGCAACGGGAACGCTTAAGATCTTTCGCAGTGCTTCAAGCGAGAGTATGTGATCGAAGTGTGCGTGCGTTAAAAGGATATATTTGACGTTTACGCCAAGCGTGTGACATCTCGCGGCAATAGCATCTGCGCTATCCTCGCCGCCGGGATCAATGACCGCGCCCTCGTGCGTATCCTCGTCGTAGACGATATAGCAGTTGACGCTCATACGCCCGAGCGGCATAATATTGACTTTTAACACAGTAGCACCTCCGTTTCTTCACTATAATATATTATTATATCACACCAAATAGCGTTTGTCTACATCTAACGGCTAATTTTTAGCAATTTTTAATGCGTTTTTTAACGTTATCGCGTGCCTTTGCGAAAATCGCTCGGGCGCATACCCTCTCGCTTCAAAAACAGCGCGGAAAAATAGTGCTCGTCGAGCACGCACAGCTTGTTGGCAATTTCGCGAATGGGCATATCCGTGCCGCTAAGAAGAAGCTTCGCCGACTCGATCTTCTGCGTAAGAAGATAGTCGTACGGGGTTTTGCCGGAGTGCTTTTTGAAGATGCGTATCATATTGGATTTTGACATATGGAGCGCATCGGCCACGGCGTTGAGATCAACCTTTTTGTATACGGAAAGATCGAGCGCATCACGTATGCGAAGGTAGTCGGAGCTGCCCTCGTGAGCGGCACACTCCGAAATTGCCTCTGCGATGCTGTGTACACATTTTGCAAGCGAATAGCAGAATTTTGAAAAGCTGTCGGGCGAATTTGAAAGCTCAAGCGCGTATTCGAAATGTGCAAGAGCTTCGGGCGCGTGATAGACTCCCGTTTTGATGCCATAGGCATCAAGAAAAGTGCCGATATAGCTTGCGTTGTAGTTTATCCACAGCTTATGCCAAGGGTTTTCGGGACGGGCGCGGTATTTGTGCTTCTCGCCCTCGCGCAGTATAAAAACGTGGCCGGAGCGCGCTTTTATCCACTTGCCGTCGACTAATACCTCGCCTTCACCGCGGAGAACGTACTCAATGCCGACCGAGTGCCACGCGCCGCCCTCGATAGAGTAATCGGGAATAGGCTCAGTAACTCCGATGACTGCACTTTTGAAGGGAATGCCGTCTTCCACAGTGAAGCTTAACGCTTTCTCCCTCGTTGGATATTTGAGTATATAGTCGGTTTTTTTAAATTTGCTCATATCTCACACCTGTATGAAAATATATTGTATTTATTTGTGCCCTTTACTATATTATAATTTAAGTAGACGCAAAAAGCAATATCTTTTATGAAAACGGAGGCAATATTTATGTCAAACATTATTCCGCGTCCCGAATATCCGCGCCCGCAGTTCGTGCGTGAGAATTGGATAAATCTCAACGGAGAGTGGGAGTTTTACAAGGATCTTTCAGCATCGGGAGAGCATCGCAAGCTATGGGAATGCAAAAAATTCGACGAAACTATAACCGTACCGTTCTGTCCGGAGAGTAAGCTTTCGGGCATCGGATATACCGATTTTATGGACTCCGTATGGTACGCTAAAAATATTGGAATTACCGAAAAACAGCTTTCGGGGCGCGTGCTTATTCACTTTGGCGCGTGCGACTATTTTACAAGTGTGTATGTAAACGGTGACAAGGTCGGCACGCACAGAGGCGGCTATACTTCGTTTGCGTTTGATATTACCGACAGCCTCCACGTTGGCGAAAACCGTATCGTCGTGCACGCACTCGACGACGTACGCTCGAAAAAACAGCCTGCGGGTAAGCAGAGCGACAGGTATAATTCCTACGGTTGCTTCTACACTCGCACGACGGGTATATGGCAGACTGTATGGCTCGAGTACGTTCCCGAAACGTATATCGAGAGGGTAAAAATAACCGCTACTGATCTTGGCGGCGAGGTCGCGCTCGAGGTGCATTTAAATAAGTATATACCTGAAGGAGAGCTTAAAGTAAGCGCATCGTTTGAGGGAAATCAGGTGGCAAGCGCTAACGTGTATTTGTCGGGAACGGTGTCACAGGGCTTTTTCAAGGTGTCCGACGTTCATCTGTGGAGCGTAGGGGAGCCGAATCTCTACGATATTACGTATATGCTTGTTATTGACGGCAAGGAGATTGACACTGCCACCGGATATTTCGGTATCCGCCGCATTGATATTGACGGCTACAAGGTGCGTATAAACGGAAAATCCGTGTTTCAGCGTCTTGTGCTCGATCAGGGATATTATCCGGACGGTATCTATACCGCACCGAGCGATGAGGCGTTGAAGCGCGACATTCAGCTTGCGCTTGACGCAGGCTTCAACGGCGCACGCTTCCACGAAAAGGTGTTTGAGGAGCGCTCACTCTATCATGCGGATAAAATGGGTTATCTCGTTTGGGGCGAGTATCCGAACTGGGGCGTGCAGTCAAGCGATTCGGACACGCTCCATGCATACGTCAGAGAATGGATCGAGTCGGTAGAGCGCGACTATAACCACCCGTGTATTATCGGCTGGTGCCCGTATAATGAGTGCATCGCACAGGTTAATTCGCACATGCAGATCGATACTAACATAGAGGCTGTATTTGACGCTACCAAGGCGATAGATAAAACGCGCCCCGTTATCGACACAAGCGGATACGTCCACACTGCCAAAACCGATATTTACGACGTACACGATTATAATCAGGACGTTGAATATTGGGAAAAGGCAATGAAGGATCATGCTGAGGGTAGGTGGATGAGGGTTGACACCTACACCTATCAGAAATATAAATATTTCGGCAAGACTCCGTTTATGGTAAGCGAGTATGGCGGAGCAAGGTGGGCGCCCGATAACGGCGATAAAAGGCCGTCCTGGGGATATGGAGAAACTCCGCAGTCGGTCGAAGATTTTTGCAAGCGTTATTGCGGTATAACCGAGGCAATTCTCGGTGCCCCGAATATAGTGGGTTTTTGTTATACGCAGATAACCGATATCGAGCAAGAGCAAAACGGACTTTACTATTACAATAGAGATAAAAAGTTTCCCGACGAGATATACGCGCGCATCAAAGCGGCCAATATGAAAAAGGCTGCAATCGAGGACTAAAAGACAAAACAAAAACTCCCGTACAGTCGTACGGGAGTTTTCGATTCAGTTGTTTTACGCGCTGTATACGCTAACGGCCTTCTTGCCGCCTGCGATGTGCTCGAACTTGACCTTACCGTCAATGAGAGCAAACAGGGTATCATCCTTGCCAATGCCGACGTTGTTGCCGGGATGTACTGCGGTACCTCTCTGGCGGATGATGATGTTGCCTGCCTTTACAGCCTGACCGTCGGACTTCTTAACGCCAAGACGCTTTGCTTCGCTGTCGCGGCCGTTCTT
>JAZSJI010000171.1:0-26304 GCA_045534235.1 Candidatus Flemingiibacterium sp.
TATCGTGAACCGTTTTCATTATGCGTACACCTCCTCCATCTTCTGTGCCGCAGCCTTAACAACGATGAACTTATCGCAGTTGAGGACGTCGTAAACGTTAAGGGTGTTTACGAGAGCGGTCTTAACGCCGGGAATGTTTGCCATGCTCTTGGTAACAAAAGCATTGTTTTCTTCGAGGACTACGAGAGCCTTCTTTTCGCTGCCGAGAGCCTTGAGCATATTAACCATAGTCTTGGTCTTGTACTCGGTAGCGTTGATTGCGTCAACAACGATCATATCGCCGTCAGCAACCTTTGCGGAGAATGCGCTCTGAAGTGCGATTCTCTTTACCTTCTTATTAAGCTCGAAGCGATAGCTTCTGGGCTTCGGACCGAGGGCGATACCGCCGTGAGTCCACTGAGGAGAACGGGTGGAACCCTGTCTTGCGTGACCGGTACCCTTCTGCTTCCAGGGCTTCTTGCCGCCGCCGGAAACCTCGGAACGGGTCTTGGTGGACTGAGTGCCCTGTCTCTGATTAGCGAGGTAGGATTTAACAGCGAGGTGGAGAACCGCACCGTTTACCTCTGCACCGAATACAGCATCGGAGAGGGCGATCTCGCCAACTTCCTTACCTGCCATATCCAAAACTTTCATGTTAGGCATAGTGATGTTTCCTCCTTCCGCTTATGCTTTTACAGAGTCGCGGAGGAATACGATGTTACCGCGAGAACCGGGAACTGCGCCCTTAACTGCGATAATATTCTTTTCCGCGTCAATCTTAACTACTTCGAGGTTCAGAACGGTGGACGTTACGTTACCGTACTGACCAGGCATGTGCTTGTTCTTAAAGATTCTGGAAGGTGTGGAGTTCATACCTACAGAACCGATGTGACGGTGAACAGGACCGTTACCGTGAGTCATACGCATCTGATGCTGACCCCATCTCTTAACTACGCCCGAATAACCGTGGCCCTTGGATGTACCGGTTACATCGACCTTCTCGCCTGCGGCGAAGGTATCGACGGTAATCGCGTCGCCAACGTTCATCGAAGCTGCGTCTTCAAGACGGAACTCCTTGAGATGCTTCTTGTTTTCAACGCCTGCCTTCTTAAAGTGGCCGATCTCAGCCTTGGTCAGGTGCTTTTCCTTGACTCCACCGAAGCCGAGCTGAACAGCGTCATAGCCGTCGTTCTCTGCGGTCTTCTTCTGAACGACTACGCAGGGACCTGCTTCGATAACGGTTACCGGAATTACGTTTCCGATTTCGTCGAAGATCTGAGTCATACCGATCTTCTTGCCGATGATGGCTTTCTTCATAATGTTTTCCTCCTAAGATTATTGGTTGACGTTTTGGATTTTCGCTCTCGCGATACGCCAACGTGACCTTTGGTTTGTCCTTTCGGACGGTGCTGTGTGGGATTAGAGCTTGATCTCTATCTCAACGCCAGCGGGTAACTCAAGACCCGTAAGAGCTTCGACTGTTTTCTGCGAAGGCTTAACTACGTCGATGAGTCTCTTGTGGGTTCTAAGCTCGAACTGTTCGCGGCTGTCCTTGTACTTGTGTACAGCGCGAAGGATCGTTACGATCTCCTTCTCAGTGGGAAGCGGGATCGGACCGGAAACGGTTGCGCCGCTTCTCTTTACGGTCTCAACGATCTTCTGAGCGGCCTGATCCACGAGAGTGTGATCATAGCTCTTCAGACGAATTCTGATCTTATCCTTGACTGCCATTGCTTTTTCCTCCTTTTCATTGATCGGAGGGCGATTTGGTTCAAACACTGTGTCGGGTGTTTCCTGGCCTTCCGTATTAAAACCGCACTTTCACGAAGCGGGAAATGCGGGGTGTACGGTGGCAGGCTTAACTCATCACGGTGTCTGATTGACAACGCCCGGTTAAATATCGGACATACTCCGGCGAAAATTAACCAATTTACACAGTGCCACACCGCGTAAATTGCAACCTCTCGCCATTAAACGCACGTCAACGCTCATAATTATACTACAAAATCGTTTAAATGTCAATAGATTTGCCCTAATTTGCAAAAAATCGCAAAAGAAATATTTAACGAAATTTGTAATAACTTTTTGTGCACTATGCACATTATATCCCCATCTGTTGACTATATTCGGTCAAGCGGGAATATTTTTGAAATCCCACAGCTTTGTTAACTGTTAGTTCATATCTCTGCGGTATAATAGACTATACGGTGCTACACCGATATACATACAAATCAGTTCCCACAAAGGACGGTATTATAATTATGAAGAAAAAATTCGAAAAGCTGCCGTTTGCGATGCTTCTCACATCGCTTGCGTTGGCGCTTATATCTGTCGCCGCACGCTCGGTGCTCACATTGACGGCGCTCGACGCACGCTACGGCGTATATGAGCACAGCAATATCCTGCCGACAGTATATCACGTGCTTTTAGCACTCGCAACCGTCGCGCTTATCGTATTTGCCATTTTTAAAGCGCCGAAGCGTGAGCCTGACTACGTTCGTCCGCACAGCGACCTCACGATATTCGCTTCGTGCGTATGCGCGTTTATGCTTATTGCGAACGTGGGTATGGCTATATATTATATTGTAGTAAACCGCGCGACTCCCACTACGTTCGATATACTCGAGCTTTGCTTCTCCCTGCCCGCTATCCTGTATTTTCTCGGGCTTGTACGCTCCGAAAGAAAGTCGAGCGCACCGCTTGCTCTTATGTCGATGTTCGCGATAGCGTGGTGCGCAGTCTGCCTTATCCGCGTTTATTTTGACAATTCCGTTCTGCAGGTCAGCCCGAACAAGATAATGAACGAGGTTGCATTCCTCGCCGCGATGGTATATTTCCTTTCCGAAGCGCGCGCACAGCTCGGTATAATGAAGCACAGACTTTATCTGGCGTCGGCAATCACCGCACCCGTGCTTCTTCTGACGTCCGCCGTGCCAAACCTGCTCTTCCCGAGAGAGCTTTCGATTGGCGAGTCCGATAATTTTATGCACTACGCAGTCTGCGTCGCCCTCGCTATCTTCATCTGGGCGCGGCTATATGCATACGCAAAAAGCGAAGACACAAAAGAATAGCTAAAAAGGTTGCCTCACGGCAACCTTTTTTTATTTCACGCGTCTGCCTGCTCGATTATCTTGATGCCGACGGGATCAATTCCCGCTTCCTCGTAGACGATTTCCTTGATCTGCGAGAGCTCATTCGGGAGAAGTCCGTCCGAGCGAACGATTATGCTCGCGCTGCCCTCGCCTATAACGGCGATGCACTCCTCAAAGCCCTTCGACTTGATGAGCGTTTCGATATTAGCCTCTGCTTCCATTTCCGAAACGATACGGCTGATGTCCGCGCTCGCCTGATCCTTGGCAGTCGTATCCGCAGTTGCGCTCTCAACTACAGTCTGAAGCACCGCAATCGCCTGATCACGCGCCTGCTTGCGAGAAAGCTGTGCCGATGCAAAGTATGCGTCAGCCTCATTTTCTCCGTCCTCACCTATACCCACTCCGAGAAGGTCGCCGTCGCTGACGGTCGGCTGCGAGTTGCCAAAGAGCACGAAGTTAAGTATCACCGCAACGCCGATAAGCACAAGCGAGGAAAGCACCACTATATTTCGCGCGCCGATTTTCCCCAGAGTGCCGCGCACCCTCAAAAGTCCTCTTTTAAATCTGCCTGCACTCTCTTCGCTTACAAGCTCCGTACACTCCTCTGCTACGGTTTCATTCACAATATTTTCGTCCATGATAATCTCCTTTCAAAATATGTACTACATAATTATGACGGGTGACCTGACTTTATGACAGCACTATTTTCCGCCGACCACACTTACCGCACTCGACGGTATACCGAAAAGCGCCGTCAGCATCTGTGTAACGGTAAGGCGCACGCTTGCCGCCTCACCGCCGCGGCATACCACCGCTATACCGCGTACTTCACCCGCAGAATCCGTGCGCACCATAACCGATATATCCGATGCCCCCTCGACACGCTCGCACAGCTTTTCAATACGCGCCTCAAGCGAGGCGTCGTCCGTGCCGCGTGCCGACGTGCCACCAAAGAGCATAAGGCATACGCCAAGGATAAGCACAGCTAAAATAAGCCAAAGGCTTTTCTTTTCCTTTAAATATATAGCGAGCCCGCTCGCTCCAAGCGTGTCATTCATAAAGCTCAACCCTCGCCTCTACCCCGTACGTGTTCATTATGTATAATTCAATGTCGCTCGCAAAAAGTCCGACTCGCCGCTTTGCGCAAACGCTTATCCCTTCCCCGTCGTACTTTACGTCTACCTCACCCTCGCGAAGCGAGAATTTTGTTATAAGGCTGTCCTCGATATGCATCGCCACTATGGAGTTCGCCCGTGCGAGTGCTTCTACAGTATCGTAATCCCCCGACGCATCAGCCGCAATCGTCGGAAGCTCGCCGATAATATCCCGAAGCGGCGTGAGAAGCACAAGCAATACCGTCAGCGACACGAGATAGCGCACGTATTTTTTCATCGCGCCGTCGGGCACGAAGCCGTCAATAAGCGCCGTTGCCGCAGCGGCAGACACGAGCGATAGTATAAACCCCGATATTTTTCCCATTACCCTCTCCCAAAGCATCTACACCGACATCGCCACCGCGCTTTTAGCGAACACCGCGAGTGCATACACGAACATCAGCGCGGCTATTACGCATATCGCAGCGAGCGAACCAAACAGTCCCGCAATCTCCTCGAGTATACGCTTTTCCCTCTCAAGTCCGAGCACGTCCGCCGCCACCGCCGATACCACGACGCCCATACGTGTAAGAAGGACGTTCAGCACAACGGGCAGAGTAAGCACCGCGATGATTATAACACCGCCCCACCCGACCGTTCCCTTGACAAGTGCAAGACTCTCCGCCACCGCCGATACCGCGTCACTCGCGAGCGAGCCGACCACGGGTACGGATTTTGAGGCGGCAAACCGAAGTGCACGCATTGAAAGACTGTCCGCACGCGAGGCGATAGAGCTCTGAAAGGTCATCACCGCGGATATGAGCGCCGTCGTAAGGCCAAGCACCCAAGTGAACGCGCCACGTACGGTTTTGGATATGCCGCCAAGTCCCGGAACAGCGCCGATACCCGATGCCACGGACAGTCCGAAGCAAAGCTGTAATATCGGGTAAAGCCCCTCCTTGGCAAGTGCCTCGACTGCGGAAAGTCCAAGCATCATCGCACTTCCCGACACCGCCGACGCGCTTACGTTACCGCCTGCCGTACCGACGGCGATCGTGACGGGTACCATCGCGTTTACAACATTCGAAAGCTGTGCGAGGTACACCTCGACCGTACCGACAAGCGACGATGCGGTAGTATATAGCGTAAGCATTATGCACAGTCCCGATATAAACTCGAAGGGAGCACCGAGATCCTTACGGTTAATCGCCCCCTGAAGTGCTGACAGTGCAGACGCAATAATCACAAGCCCAAGCGTTTTGCAAAGCGTTTTCAAGGCCGGCGAGAGCGCCGTACGTATAGCATCGGTGATGAGGCTTACGAAATATTCAAACGAAAACCGCTCTATAAATCGCTCACTCTCGAACACATCACCGTCGGGAAGCCTTGCCCGCACGTCCTCCGGAAGCTTATCAAGCACCTCGGATAAGTCAAAATCGTCGGTCGTGTACGTTTCTTTTGCAGACAGCGGTAGGGCCAATATTGCCGTCAGCACAAGTGCGGCAAGCAAAATTCGTACCACTCTCATCTGACTATCTCTCCGGCAAGTGTGATAAGGTCACGTATAAGCGGCAGGCACAAAACCAGTATCTCCGCCTTGCCGACGAGCTCCAGCTTTGAGGCAATCGAGCTCTCGCCCGCGTCGCGGCAAACGTCAGCCGAGAGCTGCACGGCAAGCGTTATGCCAAGTGCTTTTGTAAGCGTGGCAAGGTACTCGGCAAAGCCCGTCCCCTCGACCGTTTCAAGGACGAATTCTATCACAGGTAAAAACGCGGCAACCGACGCGCCGAGAAGTATAACCGACGCCGCAAGGCTTACAAGCCCTGCAAAATCGCTCTTTTGCCCTCTTAAAATAATAATGCCGACAAGTGCCAAAAGTGCCGCGCCACAGTATTTTAACATATCTAAAACCCGAACACCGAGCGCACGCTTGAGAAAAGCGTGCCGAGCTTGTCGACGAGCATAAGCATAACTATTATAATGCCCGCGAGCGACACGAGCACCGCCTGCTCGTCACGTCCGTATTTCGCGAGCAGTTGGTAGGCGATGCTCACCGTAAGTCCGATGCCCGCGACCTTAAGTATCAACGTTACGTCCATATAAATCCTCACAGCTTCCGTTTTTTCGAAAGCTTCCCTGTATTATAAAAGCACAAGCGCAATCATCAACCCGAAAAGCATTCCAAGGGTGCGGCACACCCGCCCCTTTGACGAATACTCAGCTCGTGCCGCTATAGCAAGCTCGCCGACGCGCTTTTCAAAATACGCACAGTGCCGCGCCTCCTCATTTGCACTATGCCGCCCAAGCCCTTCAAAGAAGCATTCGAGCTCATCGCGCTCTCGCCTTGTCAGGTTGATCGAGCGTTGACATATCTCCATTGCCGCCACGCCGCCGCTCTGTCGAAGCGCAGTAAGAAACGAGCACTCATCAAGCGTACGGCTTTCAAACGTGGCGTATATCTGCTCAAGGGGTGTCAAAAAGCCGTTTATTTGCGCGCCTACGTATGAGATAAGCGCGGCAAACGCCTCAAGCTGCTTTACTCGGCGTGCGTACATAGCCGATGCAAAAAATCCCACCGCAGTGCACGCGGCAAATATCATAAGTGCTCCAAGCAGGCGTATCAAGTTACGTCCTCCCACGCCGTATAATCGAATATGAAGCTTCGCGTGAGCCGCCCGTTCACCCTCTCGCGCATGATGCCGATATATCCCGAGAACACGCGCCCATCGTGGAGCAAGCGTATATTCGGGCGAGCCATAAGCTCGTTTACACTCGAGGCGTGAGCGGTCGCTATTATCGGAACTCCGGCGTTGACAGCAGACAACATCTGTCTGGCCTCGTCGGCGTCACCTATCTCGTCGCAAATGAGAAGCTCGGGCGACAGCGTGCGCGTAGCGATCTCAACACCCTCGGCACGCGAGTACCCGCCGAGCGCGTCACACAGCGTGTCTGCAAACATTTCGGGCAAGTATATCTCGCCGCGCGTGTCGATTATTGCAACGCGAAACACTTTGCCAAGCCGTACCGCAAGATCGCGAAGCAGCGTGGTTTTACCCTCCCCCGGCGGCGAGTATATAAGCATCGGGCGTATTCGTCCGCCTTCCGTGCAAATCTCAAGTGCCCGCTCGCACACACCGCGTATTACGTGCGGCACGCGGATATTGACCGAGGTTATCTTGCCAAGCGCGCGCCCGTCGGCAGCAAGGCTGCCGCAAACGCCGACGCGTACGCCTCCCTCTGTTATTATGTATCCGCGGCGAATGGTTTCGCCGTGCGCATAGACGGAGCCGCGGCAAAGCCTCGTCACACACTCGCCAAGCTCTCGCTCGTCTATGGAATAGCACAGCGAAAAATTCTCGCCGCGGCAGGTGAGCGAGGAAGCACCAAGCAGGCGAAGGCGTATCTCGTTTATCTCGTCGGCTACGACAGCCCTCTCCCGTACCACTCGTGAAATCTCTGTGCACACGCCATCAGGCAGGCACCGCGCAATTTCCTTTGATATAAAATTTTCCATACTAATATATACGGACAAGCAAGATGGAAAATGCATAAAAAGAAAAACTCCCCGAAGGGAGTTCTCACATTTTATGAGCCGTGTCACTCTGTCTGCCCGATATCGAGCGAAAAACCGCGGTATCTTACTACGTTTGAAAACACTATTTGTGTTTTTGTTCTGCCAAAATCCTGAAGTCTGCCGATAAATTTATCAAGTGCATCGGTACTTTCGAATGTTCCCTGTATCAGCACAGAATATTCACCCGTAACGTGCGAGCACTCCACAACATTTGGCGAAGCCTCCAAAAAGGGATACAGCTCCCCACGTCTCTCCGGCGCGACCTCGAGATTTATAAATGCGTCGACGGGGTGCCCTATCACGCTCTCGTTTATTTCTGCACGGTAGCCGCGTATTATTCCCGCCTTCTCCATCGCGGAGATACGTGCGGCGACCGTCGGCGCGGAGAGAAACACCTTTTCAGCGATCGTCTTGACGGGTGTTCGCGCGTTTTCCTTCAATATTTTCAGTATTTCAAGGTCTGCCCTATCCAGCGTATTTTTCATAAGCGCACTCCTTTGTGTTAAAACCGCATATATTTAACATTTTTAAATTTTCATCAATATAATTTTATCAAAATTAGCCTCTTATTTGATTTTACATTATTTTTATAAAAAAATCAAGCATTTTTCTATATTTTGTAATGTGAATCTGTCATCTTTTTTATTTTTTATGGTTTGCAGCAAAATATATTGTCAAAACGGTTACATTGTGCTATTATGTCTGTGTTCTGGAACGAACTTTTTTGATATGATAATAACTCGGAGGACCATATATGAGCGAAAAATACAGGATTGAGCGCGACTCTATCGGCGAGCTTGAGGTGCCTGCCAAGGCGTATTACGGCGTGCAATCACTTCGCGGCGCGCGCAATTTTAATATCACCGGTAAGGGGCTGCACCCGAGCTTTATAAAGAATATGGCTCGCATCAAAAAGGCTGCGGCACTCGTCAACACAAAATGCGGCGCGTTTGGTGAGGATATCGCAAACGCCATCGCGAGTGCGTGCGACGAGATAATCGCGGGCGAATATGCGGACAGCTTTATCTGCGACGCCGTACAAGGCGGCGCGGGAACAAGCGCGAATATGAACGCAAACGAGGTTATTGCCAACCGTGCGATAGAGCTGCTTGGCGGCATAAAGGGCGACTACTCCGTCTGCCACCCCAACGATCACGTAAACTATGCACAGTCAACCAACGACGTTATCCCGACCGCAGGCAAAATGACCGTTATCGACCTCTGTGCACCGCTTATCGACGCGCTCGAGGCACTCGTCTTGGCACTCGACTCAAAGGCGGCAGAGTTTGACGGTATTATCAAAATGGGACGCACACAGCTTCAGGACGCTGTCCCGATACGCCTCGGGCAGGAGTTCGCAGCGTACGCCGCCGTCATTCGCCGCGACATTCGCCGCATCAAAGCGGCAGAGGCGGATATGCACACCGTAAACCTCGGCGGCAGTGCGATCGGAACGTGTATAAACGTCGACCCGATGTATCTTGACGCTATCCTGCCGGCGCTTTCCGAGATCGCAGGATACAATCTTGTCGGCGCGGACGATCTTATCGACGCCACGCAAAATCTTGACAGCTTCGTCGCATTTTCGTCAGCACTTAAGACCTGCGCGGTTAATCTTTCGAAAATCGCAAACGATCTTCGCCTTACCTCGAGCGGCCCGTGCACGGGTATCGGCGAGATAGTCCTGCCGCCTATGCAGAACGGTTCTTCCATAATGCCCGGCAAAATAAACCCCGTCATTCCCGAGGTCGTAAATCAGGTCGCATTCCTCGTCATCGGCCACGACGCGACTGTCACGGCGGCAGCAGAAGCAGGTCAGCTTGAGCTCAACGCGTTTGAGCCCGTGCTGTTCTATCAGCTTTTCGAGTCGCTCACCGCTATGACGGGTGCTGTTGACACCTTCACGAAAAATTGTATTGTAGGCATTACGGCGCGCGAGGATAAATGCCGTGAAATGGTTGAAAAAAGCGTCGGCACCGTCACCGCGATGGCACCGTACATAGGATATCAGCGTGCTGCAACTATCGCAAAGCAGGCGCTCAAAACAGGCACGCCTGTACGAGAGATAATCCTCGCCGAGCAAATAACGTCCGAGGAAACGCTAAACCGTATACTCGACCCATACAAAATGACCGAGCCTCGCGAAATATAGAAAATCCGTCCGCTTTTGCGGACGGATTTGCTGTATGCTTATTCAAAAAGTCCCTCGGGCGAAATATACGCACCATCTCGGATTATGGAAAAACCGAGATTAGGTCCCGTTGCACAGCCCGTGCTTCCGACGGTACCAATCTCGTCACCGAGTGCCACCTCGTCGCCAACGGTAACGAAGATCTCGCTTAAGTGGCGGTATATTTCACTTCCGCCCTCGCGCTCGATAACAACGTAGTTGCCGCTGTCGTAGCTGTACTCTGCCGCAACTACCGTTCCGGCTGCTGCAGCATAAACGGGTGTGCCCTCGGCGGCGGCTACGTTGATACCGTTATTAAAGCTCGTCACACCAACGGGATTTGTATGCTCGCCAAAGCGTCCCGTGATAGCACCGTGCTCGGAGAGCGGTGATGAAAGCTCAACGAGGATTGGCACAAACTCTGTTTCTTCCTCTGCTTCGGCGTCGTATTCGGTCTCAACGGCTGATATATCACCGCCCTCGGATTCACCGGACTCGTAGGAAATATTGAGTGCAAGGTCGTTTTGCTCGAGCAGGGCGTCGGTCGCCGCGTCGGGCACATCATTTTCCTGTGCCGCGGTAACCTGTACAAAAAACACGGACGCCGCCGCGAGAATAACAGCGGCAGAAATAAAGCCGCATACGGTTAATTTTTTCGATTTCATAATACATTCTATCCTTTCATTCAGTAAAGGCGCACCGAATGAGCAGACAGCTCCCATAGAGCGAAGCTCCGCCGCTCCGATAAGCGTCAGGGCGTAATCGGCGTTATTTTTGCCGCTTCGCACCACCGCCTCGTCACACGCAAGCTCAATATCACGGCTCGATAAATACCACATCACCCACGCAAGCGGATTATACCAATTGACGCATAGTGCCGCCGCAACAAGCCATTTTACAAGCTGGTCAAGGCGCTTTATATGCTCTTTTTCGTGGGATATGATAATATCAAGCTGTGCGGCATCAAGCTCAAGCATGTGCGAGGGGACAAATATTATCGGGCGAATAACTCCGCAGGAAAACGGCGAGTCTGCGCCGCCTCCCGTACGTATCTGTGTCCCCCGCTCGTCGGTTGAAACGAGTCGTCCGCTCTTGGCAATCTTCCTCATTTTAAGGTACGCAAGTGCAAAAAATCCACCGCTTATAATCGTTCCGAGCGGTAAAATGATATGTGCAAGGTCAGAGAGAGATGGTCCGCGACCTGCCGAATTTTTCACGGGTATCGCCTCTGAAGCATCAATAATTACAGCTTGTGTATTGACAACTTCACCAGCCTCGTATACCTCTCGCGGCAGCTCCACCTCATATGTAAGCGAAAACGGCAAAATGAGGCGAAGCGCGACAAGTATCCACAGAAGCTTGAAGCATCGCTTCGGAAGGCGACGCAAAAAGAGCAGTCGCAGCACGGCGATAAAAATTATCATCGCGCTTCCTGCTATGGCAGCGTACGTCATTTGAACTCCTCCACCATTCTTCGAAGGCTCGCTATCTCGTCAGCGCTCAATTTTTTCGAGTCGAGAAGACAAGCGACGAGCTTGTCCGCCGCGCCCTCGTAGAGCTTGTCTATAAGCTCGGCAGTCTCGCTCTCCTGCGCCTCACGGCGAGTAATAGCCGCGTGACACAGAAAATTCGGCTCACTGCGCTCGATAGCACCCTTTGCTATACATTTTTTTATAACGGTGTAGGTGGTATTGACGTTCCAGCCGATGCTCTCGCCGAGTATCTCGGCAATACGCTTGGCGGTGGTATCGCCATTATCCCAAAGCACCGTCATTACCTTAAGCTCGGAATCAAAAAGTTTTACTGTCATATGGATTCTCCTTTGTTTTTGGAGCTGGAAACGGGCGTGCACTCCCGCATCTTCGCTCCATACTATCGCGGTAGTATAATCATTCTACCACAATAGTACGGATTTGTCAATACTACTCGAGTAGTTTTTAGAAAATTTTTTTAGCAAAAAGCGGTACACACCCGTGTACCGCTTTTCTATGTTCACTTTTTTCGTATCCCGAATATCCGCCGCAAAAGCGGAACGAATATCCTCGGGGATTTCATAACAACGACTTTCATTGGCGAGATTCCCTTCATTATTCTGACAGTTTAAGCTATTTTCACGCTCACTGTAGTTTATGCAGGAAAATCCGAGTGCGTTAATCTCTGCTCTCAATAACGAGCATCACACCGTCACGAAGTGTAACCGTCGCAAAATCCGCCGTTATCTCGTTGCTCACCGCGTATGAATACCTGCGCGTGATGTCAACACATTCGAGCGGATAATAAACGCCCGATATCGACACGCCGCAACACTTATCAGAAAGCGATATAAGCGATAGGTACTTGTAGCCGCGCTCGACCGTCAAGGTCTGCTTTTCGCCGCTTGCTCGCATCAGGCGCACACGGTTTCGTCCGTCCGTCATAACGCACTCTATGCCCTTTTCTGCTATATATTCAAGCAGAAAAACACTTGAGAGCGTATGGTCAAGCCGTCCGCCAAGACCGCCGATTATATAGATGCGCTCTGCGCCTCGCGATATGGCGGTGTCGACGGCAAGCTGCGTGTCGGTATCGTCCTTTATCGGCGAAACTATGATCTTTTCTATTTCGTCAAGCTCACAATCGGTGAGGCTCGTCTTATCAAGCGAATCGAGATCGCCGAGAAGCATATCGCACCTCACGCCAAGTCGCTTTGCAACGAGATAGCCGCTGTCAGCCGCGATAACGAGCGCGCCGGTGTCAATTTTTAACCCAAGTGCCTCGGGCGTGTCGGCGAAAACCTGACCACCCGTGAAAATATAACAGTCACGACTCATTTTTTGTCCCATTCGTGCTTATTTTTAAGCACCTCGTAAAATTCAAGATAGCTTTTGTGCCGCTCTGCGGGAATGTCGCCGCGCTTTACTGCCTCGAGTATCGCACAGCCGTCCTCCTTCGTGTGCGTACACTTAATATACTTACACTCACCGATATAATTATCGAACTCGCGGAACACATACGGCAGGTCCGCCTTCGTGTAAAAGTCAAACTGCACGAAGTCGAGCATACCAAAGCCCGGCGTGTCGGCGATGTAGCCGTGTGCGGCGTCGCCAAACTGACGGTCGAGCGGATAAAGCTCGATATGGCGCGTAGTGTGCCTACCGCGCTGTGTTTTCTCGCTCACCTCGCCCGTCTGAAGCTCGAGAGAGGGGAAAAGGCGGTTGAGAAGCGTCGACTTTCCAACGCCCGATGCGCCCGCGAACGCAAGAGTTTTGTCGGCATTATCGCGGATGTACGTCTCGAGAGGCGCGTCGTCGATGCCAAAGCCCTCCACAAATACGGTGAAACCGCATTTGTTGTAAAGCTCGGCGTAGGTCTGTGCCACCTCGGGCGCGAGATCGGCCTTGGTTATGATGATAACGGGCGTTATCTTTTTATATTCGGCGATAGTGATAAGCTTGTCAAGCGTCGACTGCACGGGATCGGGCTTTGCCGCCGCGACTACCGCGAAGATAATGTCAAGGTTCGACATCGGCGGACGGATAAGCTCGCTGCCTCGAGGCAGCATCTCCTCGATCATAACGCCGCCCTGCGCCTCATCGCGTCCTGCACGCTTATCTCTCGAATCCGCCGCGGATACGCTTGCAAGCTCTGTGTCAACGCGAAGCACTACCTCGTCGCCGACGAGAAGCGTAAGCTTTTCGTGACGAAACGCGCCGCGTGCCCTACAAAACAGGGTGTCGCCCTCGAGCTTCACTCCGTTTTTGGTAAGCACGTCCGCGTCATTGGCGCTAACGCGTATCGCGTAGATGCCTCCGACGCCCTTTACTATTTTTCCGTTAAGTTTAAGTTCCATTAAATCGTCACTCCGAGGTAGTTACTGCTCGTCGTCCGTACCGCCCGGTGCAGGCTCGTCGTCAAACGACGGGTCGAGCGCGTCCGTGTCCTCGGTCGTGTCGGCAGTATTGGGTCCGAGGCTCATTACGAAGCTTATCTTCGTGCCTATCGGTATCTGCTCGCCGATAGCACGGCTCTGACTGATGCAATGTCCTGCGGGAACGGTGTCGCTATGCTCGCTTCGCACGTCGCCGAGGTTGAGCTTGTATTCCTCAAGCATCTGCATTACCTCTGTTTCGGTGCAGCCCTCGAATTTCGGCGTTTCAATATACTCAAGCTCCTGACCGCTGCTGACGTATATGATAACGGTATCTCCAACCTTCATCGTCGTTCCCGGCTCGGGATCGGTCCTTATAACGTATCCCTCGCTGATATATTCGTGCTGCTCGCGTACCTCCTCGGGGCGAAGGCCCATATTACGAAGCTCGATCATCGCGTCACGCGCGTCGTCGTAAGCGAAATCCTCAAGGTCGACGGTTTCCGCGCCCCAGCAAACCGTGAGCACCAGCTCACACTTTTGTCCCTTGCTCGGGTTGACCTTGCGCTTCTCACCCTCTCCGGGCTCTTGGGAAATAATAACGTTTCTGTCGTACTCTGCGTCGTAGATATATTTTACCTCGACGTTATAGTAGGTGGACTCAAGCTGCTGCTCAAGTCCCTCGCTGTAGATAGTATCGACAAATTTCGGAACGGTTATGGATCTCGACGTATCCGTCGTCGTTATTTCAAACAGCTTCGAGAGCACAACGACCGCACTTATACAGCACACGATAAGGAACGCACTCGCCACACCTGCGATTACGGGGAACATAGAGCGGTTCGCACGTCGCGGCGACTTGAGCTTTTTAACGTTAGAGGGGAGATTTTCCTCGTAACCGACGAGCGAGGAATCCGCCGCGGTGTCGGTCTTTGGCATTTTGAAAACGGTACGCGGATTATTCTTTATCTGCGCGAGATGACGAAGCATCTGTGCCGCGCTCTGGAAGCGGTTGTCCGCGCTCTTTTCCATTGCGCTGAGAATGATCTGCTCAAGTCCGAGCGGAATGGACGAGTTTAATTCACGCGGCGGACGCGGACGGTTCTTGACCTGCATTATCGCAACGGTTACGGGGCTGTCCGCCACGAACGGCAGCTTGCCCGTCGCCATTTCGTACATAGTAACGCCAAGTGCGTAAATATCGCTTCGGCGGTCTATCGGCTTGCCGCTCGCTTGCTCGGGGCTGATATAGAAAACCGTACCGATAGCCTTATCGGTCATAGTAAGCGTTTCGGCGTTCGGAAGCTTTGCTATACCGAAGTCAGCGACCTTGATAGCACCGTTTTTGAGCATCATAATGTTCTGCGGCTTAATATCGCGGTGTACTATTCCCTTTTGATGCGCGTGGTCGAGCGCCAAAAGGATCTGCTCGGTTATGCTTATGATTTCGTTTAGAGAAAGCACGCCCTTTTTCTGAATATAATTTTTGAGCGTGATACCCTCAACGAGCTCCATAACAATATACTTGAGCTCTTCCTTAACCGACACGTCGTAGATGTTTACGATGTTCGGATGCGAAAGCATCGCAACAGCCTTACTCTCGTTAATGAAGCGCTTTACCGATTGGGTATCGTTGTTTATCTCGTCCTTGAGCATCTTTACGGCGACGTTTCTGCGCATAAGAAGGTCCTGCGCCTCGAATACGACCGCCATACCGCCAATACCGATAACCTTGTTTATTCTGTAGCGTCGATCAAAGACCTGACCGACGTATTTCTCGTATAAATCCATCACGCCTGCTCCTTTACGTATTTAATGAGCACTGCGGTTATATTGTCCGGACCGCCCGCTTCGTTTGCGGCAGCGATAAGACGCTCCGTTTTATCGGCAAGCTCGGATTCGGTGTCGAGCACCACGTCGATATCAAGATCGGACGAAACGAGCGCGTATATATCCTCCGGAAGCAGTACACCCGAGAGTCCGTCCGAGCAAAGCAGTAAGTATCCCACCTCAAGACTCGCGAGCTCCACGGAGAATATGTCGCACTCAATCTCCTCGCTGACTCCGACCGCACGCGTAATGCGGTTTCGGAACGGGTGATTTCTCGCGTCCTCGGCAGAGAGAGTACCGCTGTCGATAAGATGCTGTACGTACGAATGGTCGTGCGTTATCTGTGTTATAGTGTTGTCGGAGATAAGGTACATACGGCTGTCGCCTATGTTAATGACGTACGCAATATCGTCGACGAAAAGCGCCGCAACGAGCGTCGTACCCATACCCTGATAGTCGGGCGAGCTCTGCGACTTTTCGTATACCTCGCGGTTCGCATCCTTTGCGGCATCGTCAAGTATCACGCAGGCGTCGTCACTCGTAAGCTTGAGCTTGCCTGCTCTGGTCTTCTTTGCGGCGGCGTATTTGATAACGCTCGTGCAAAAGACCTCAATAGCACACTCGCTCGCGACGTTACCGCTCTTCGCGCCGCCCATACCGTCGCAGACGACGCAAAGCGTGGCGTTCTTTGAAACGGGACGTATAGCGTAGCTGTCCTGATTGGCAGTACGCATCTTACCCGTATCACTCTTTCCAAAAAAATTCATTTATCCGATCATTCCTCTCTGTAGGATAACGCATTATATGTAGCGTTTTATGTTAAGCGGTGGGGCTGTCGCCCTGATTGTCCGCGTTTTCTTTCATTTTTGCGCGTCTTAACTGTCCGCAGGACGCGTTTATGTCGCCGCCGAGCTTACGCCTTACCGTCGCGTTTACGCCGAGATTATTCAGCGTGTCACAGAACTTCTTTACTGCGTCCGTGCTCGAGCGTGAAAATCCGCTCTCTTCGACCTCGTTTACGGGTATAAGATTGACGTGTATCGGGAACGGCTTCGAGTTTCTGTAAAGCCCGTGCTTCAGCGTCGTTGCGAGCCGTCTTGCGTATTCGGGTGAGTCGTTTTTACCCGAGATGAGAGTGTATTCAAAGGATATGCGCCGTCCCGTTGCCGCGAAGTAGCGTCTGCACGCGTCAAGCAGCGATGCGATGTCCCACTTGTTGTTGACGGGCATTATCGACGAGCGGGTTTCGTCGTCCGCCGCGTGAAGCGAAATGGACAGCGTTATCTGCAGGTCGTGTTTTGCAAGCTCGTCTATCTTGTCAACGAGTCCGCAGGTCGAAAGCGAAATGTGCCTTGAGCCGATATTAAGCCCGTTAGGATCTCCGACAAGCGATAAAAATTTAAGCGTATTTTCGAAATTGTCAAGCGGCTCGTCGATACCCATCATAACGATGTTGGATATTCGCTCGCCCATATCGCGCTCTGCCGCGATGACTTGACCGAGCAGCTCCGCCGGGCGAAGCTTCCTTACAAGTCCGCCGATAGTCGAGGCGCAGAATTTGCAGCCCATCGGGCAGCCGACCTCGCTTGATATGCATATCGTGTTACCGTGCTTGTAGCGCATAAAAACGCTCTCGATAACGTTTCCGTCGTGAAGGCCGAAAAGGTACTTCACCGTTCCGTCAAGCCTTGACACAAGCTTTTGCTCCACGCTCGGAAGGTCGACCACTGCCGTTTCGTGAAGCTTCTCACGAAGCTTCTTTGAAATGTCGGTCATACCGTCGATGCCGACACCGCGGTGCATCCACGAGAAAATCTGCTTTGCGCGGTATTTCGGCTCGCCGAGCGTCAAAAGGAACTCCTCAAGCTCGGGTATATTCATTGATAAAAGGTCTGCCTTGCCGTCAACTGTCAGCATAAATCGTTTCCTTTTTTTGTATTATTTACGTCTTAATTTTGCTACGAAAAATCCGTCTGTGCCATGTACGTTCGGTATAAGCGTGAGCATACCGCCCTCGCTTTTTATTTCGCCGACCGAGAAATCCTCACGTTCAAACGTGTCGCACTCGGCAAAGAAGCGCTCAACGACGTCACCGTTTTCGGCTTTGTTAAGCGTGCACGTCGAATACACGAGCACGCCGCCGCGCTTTACGTAAGCCGACGCGTTTTTGAGTATCGCGTACTGCACTTCGGGAAGGCGGGAAAACTCTGCGGCGGATTTGTATCTTATCTCGGGCTTTTTGGCGATAACGCCAAGTCCCGAGCAGGGCACGTCGCATATGAGCGCGTCAGCGGACTCAATAAGAGCGTCGTCGCGCTTCGAGCCGTCGCGCTCGGCAGTTTCGATTATCGTGATACCGAGGCGTTCTGCGCCCTTGTCTATAAGTGAAAGCTTGTTTTTGTGTAAATCGAAGCTCCTCACTGTGCCGCGGTTTTCCATAAGTATCGCCGCAGAAAAGCTCTTTCCGCCGGGGCACGCGCAGGTGTCGATAACGACGGTGTCAGGTGAAGGAGATGCGGCGCATATCGCTATCTGCGATGCCTCGTCCTGTATATAGACGTATCCCGAAGAAATAAGTTCCATCACCTCATCGCGAAGCGATTTTTGCGTAAGGCGCACGCCAAACGGCGAATATGTGGTAGGGACGGCTTCGACACCCTTTTCTTTTAAAAGTGCGAGTAACTCCTCACGCGATATTTTCAGCGTATTTACGCGAAGCGTTACGTCGGGCTGGCGTTCAAACGCGGCGAGCACGGCTTCGACGTCGTCGACCGATGCCATAAGCGCGTCGAGCACGTCATAACCGACCGAGTAGCGTACCGAAAGGTACTCGCGTTTGTCGCTCTTTTGGGGATATGGGAGATTGTCCCTGTCTATGGTTCGAAGAAAATTCCGAAGCACCGCGTTTATAAACGATGCGGCGCGTGGCGACACCTTCTTCGCGAGGTTTACCGTTTCGTTGACCGCCGCGCTATCGGGTATACGGTCAAGGTATATAAGCTGATAAAGCCCGAGGCGAAGAAGCACCAAAACCTCACTGTCAAGGCTCGCCGTCGGCTTATTTGAAAGCTTATCAATTATATAGTCAAGCGTGATGCGGCGCTCTATCACACCGTACACAAGCGCGGTGTAAAGTCCCTTGTCCGCACCCTCAAGTCCGAAGCGTCTTATCGACGCGTCTATCTCAAGGCTTGAATATTTCTTATCGCGCTCGCAGAGGAATAGTGAGCGGTATGCCGCCTCGCGAGCCGTGTATTTTTTCTTGTCCATTTATCTGCGTCTGTTCCCGCGCTTTACGAGCAGGAATATTCGAATGAGATTTGCAAGCGAAACGGCAAGCGCCGCAACGTACGTAAGCGCCGCCGCGGTGAGCACCTTGCGCGCGCTTTTTTGCTCATCAGCATCGAGCGTACCCGATGATTTCAGCGCCTCCATTGCGCGCGAGCTTGCGTTGAACTCAACAGGGAGCGTTACAAGCTGAAAGAGCGTCGAAAGTCCGAACGCGATAACGCCGATATAAGCAAGCGTCGGGAAGGACAGCACTATACCGAGAAGCACCAAGGGCATCGCAAGGTTAGAGCCGATATTGGTTATCGGTATGATAGCCGAGCGCACCTTCATCGGCGTGTAGCCGACGGCATACTGTACCGCGTGGCCCGCCTCGTGTGCCGCAACGCCGACTGCCGCCGCGCTCGCCACCGAGTGAACGGTATCGGAAAGATAAACTGTGTTATCCTTCGGGTTAAAGTGGTCGGTAAGGTCGCCCTGCACCCTCGCAATACGGACGCCCTGAAGCCCGTTCGCATCGAGTATGCGTCTTGCCGCATCAAAGCCCGTCATACCGCGCTTTGTGGCTACCTTCGTATATTTCGTAAAGGTTGATTTTACGTTTGCCTGCGCCCAAAACGCGAATATCATCGCAGGGATCACTAAAATAAAATACGTCAGATCAAAGCCATAAAAGTACATACACACCTCATAAAATCATTTTGAGTATTTCGTCAGTCTATCCCCCACGGCAATTTTTCTGCCGTTAATGAAGTCCTTTGCGCTCATACGCGATTTGCCCTCGGGAAGCACGCCCGTAAGCATAACCGAGCCGCGTCTGCACGCGACCTCGATCTTGCCGCCTGACGCGTCACACGAAAGAACCTCGCCGAAGTTTTCGTGCTCCTTTTGGGTATCACCAAGCTGGGCGCTCACTATCTTGAGCGAACGCTCGCCCTGCGCGACCACGGCAAGCGGAAACGGCGAAAGTCCGCGAATACGGTTGTAAACCGTCAGCGCGTCAGCGTCGAAATCGAGCGCGCAGTCGGCGTTTTCGATCTTCGCCGCGTAGGTCGATCGGGTATCGTCCTGCACCTCGCGCGTAGCCGTACCGTTTTCAAGCGCCTCTACTGTTTCGAGAAGAAGCTTCGCTCCTGCCTCGGCAAGCTTGTCGTGCATCGTTTCAAAATTGTCGTCCATTTCGATCGGCACGGTAACCTTCGATAGCATATCACCCGTGTCAAGCCCGACGTCCATATACATTATCGTGATACCCGTTTCTTTTTCTCCGTCGATGATAGCACGCTGTATCGGTGCGGCACCGCGGTATTTCGGGAGCAGCGAGCCGTGCACGTTGATGCAGCCGAGTCTTGGGTAATTTATCACATTTTCGGGCAGTATCTTGCCGTACGCCGCAACGATTATAAGATCGGGTGCAAGCGTGTCAAGCGTCGTGGCGAACTCCTCGCCGCGAAGCGTCTGCGGCTGATACACGGGTATACCGTGCCTCTCGGCGCACACCTTGACGGGCGGTGCGGTAAGCACCATCTTGCGCCCCTTCGGCTTATCGGGCTGGGTAACCACGCCGATGACGTTCGCGCCGGAGGCGACAAGTGCCTCAAGCTGTATCATCGCGAAATCGGGCGTGCCCATAAAGAGTATCTTCGAGTTCATTATGCCTCTACCTCGTCAGGATCGAGCATACGAACGACGTTGTCCGTAAAGAGTATGCCCTCAAGGTGATCAAGCTCGTGGCAGAACGCTCTCGCCTTAAGCTCCGAGCCGGTAGCGGTATGCGTCTTGCCGTCAAGTCCCGTATACTTTACGGTAACGGTCATCGGGCGATCGGTGATGCCCCACTGGTTTGGCACGGACAGACAGCCCTCAACGTCCTGCTGATTGCCCTCGCGCTTTGTAATCACGGGGTTTATCATAACGTAGGGCTTGCCCTCCTCTATCTCAACGACGACCATACGGCGAAGCTTGCCGACCTGCACAGCAGCAAGTCCGCAGCCGTTTGCGGCGCGCATCGTTTCGATCATATCAGCCGCGAGCGTTTTGATACGCTCGTCGATAACTTCAATAGGGCGGCTCTTTTTGCGAAGAATGGGATCTCCGTCTTTTACTATGTTCAGCTTTGCCATTATTATAACCTCCATTCCGCCGTCAATGCGGCGGCACAAACAATTTCCGTGCGTGAACAGGTATTTTACGGTTACGCTAAATAAACCTTCACGCTATCACATCGAAGCAGGATTAACGTCCACGCTTATCGCCGCCTTGACGCTTGCCTTAGGAAAATCGGCAAGCAGTCGCGATATAAGCTCGCGCATACGCTTCGTCGCCTGACACTTTATAATTATTCTCATTCGGTATACATTATTGACCTTGTAAATCGGCGCTTCAAACGGACCGAAAATATACATCGGAAGGTCCGAATATTCTCCCGCCGTGTACTCCCGCAGTTTTTTGTCGAGCTTTAAGGTCAAATCAAGCACCTCGGGCTCGTCCTCGCCGTGTACTCCGAGCAGAACGAACTCACAGAACGGCGGGAACTGAAGCTGTCGGCGAAGCTTTATCGCGCTCTCAAAGAAGCCGACGTAGTCCTGCCTGCACGCTAAATTTATCGTTTCATTATCGGGATTGTAGGTCTGTATAAGTGCACGCCCCGGCTTATCTGCGCGTCCTGCCCTGCCGATGACCTGCGTTAAGAGCGCGAAGGTACGCTCCGTCGCACGAAAATCGTCGAGATACAGCGCGGCATCGGCGTTTATAACGCCGACGAGCGTGACGTTTGGGAAATTGTGTCCCTTCGTTACCATCTGCGTGCCGATAAGCACGTGCGCCTCGCCATTTCTGAAGCTTGACAATATTGCCTCGTGCGAGAACTTCGCGCTCGCGGCGTCTGCGTCAAGACGCAATATACGTGCGTCGGGATATATCGCGTGAAGCTCCTCGGCAACGAGCTGTGTGCCAAAGCCCTTTCGCGTCATACGCTCGGACTCGCACTTCGGGCAAACCTCGGGAACCACCTGCGTATATCCGCAGTAGTGGCACTTGAGGATACCATCGTCACCGTCGCGGTGATAGGTCAGCGACACCGAGCAGTTAGGACAGGTCACGACCTCGCCGCACTTAAGACAGCTCACGAAGTTATTATATCCCCGACGGCTGACGAACAGTATCGTCTGCTCGCCGCGCTTAAGGTTTTCGCCAATCGCCTCGCGAAGCTCCGTTCCGATGGGGGTTATGTGCCCCTTTATCGTGTCTGCGCGAAGGTCTGCAACCTTCACCTCGGGGAGCTTTGCGTCGCCGTAACGCTCATCAAGCGTCACGAGCGTGTATATACCCTCTCTGGCGCGGTAGTACGACTCGAGCGACGGTGTCGCCGAGGCGAGCAGCATAAGGGCGTTATTCTTCGCCGCGCGGTAACGTGCGACGTCACGTGTGTGATATTTCGGAGTCATATCCGATTTGTAGGTGTGCCCCTGCTCCTCGTCAATGACTATCATTCCGAGGTTATCAAGCGGAGCAAACACCGCCGAGCGTGTACCGATAACAACGTCGACCTCGTGTGCACGTATGCGACGCCACGCGTCAAGCTTTTCGCCCTCGGACAGCGATGAATGAATGACAGCGACACGCTCGCCAAAGTAGCCGCAAAATAGGTCCACGGTCTGCCCCGTCAGCGATATTTCGGGCACAAGCACGATGACCGAGCGACCGCCCTCTATCACGCTGTCGATAACCGACTTGATAACGCGCGTCTTGCCGCTTCCCGTAACTCCGTAAAGCAGAGCGGCTTTTGCCTCTCCCGAGCTTGCAAGCTCCGAGAGCGTTTTCGCCGCGCGTGCCTGACACGCGCTTAACGTATTGTCGTCCGTAACCTTGCCGCGTCCCTTGTACGGGTTGCGTATAACGGCGCATTCACGAAGCGAAAGTATGCCCTTCGCGACCATATTTTTGAGCGTCGCCGCCGACACGTTTGCGTCTGATTTAAGCTCCGTGGCGCTCTTTTCGCCGTGTGCGATAAATTCTACCGCGCGCCGCTCCGCCGCACCGAGCCGAAGCTCACTTGTGTCGGTGGCGACACGGTAAAATCGCTCGACGGGATCGCGCTTTTGGCGAAAGAGCGAGTGTGCCGCTCCGCTCGGGAGCACGGTCTGCACCGCCTCACCGAACGAGCAAAACGTCCGCTCACATAAAAACGCGCACAGCCCGAGCAGCTCCTCACTGAGCGAAAAAACGTCGTCTGCGAGTGCCGTCACGGGCTTTAAATTGTCGTATTCCGAGCTGTCAGCAATATCCGTCACTACCGCCGTACGGCGAAGCGAGCCAAAGCTCACCGATACGAGCGAGCCCTCACGGACACGCCCCATAAGCTCGGGCGGTATTCTGTAGTCGTACGTGCGGTCAGCCGAGTACGGAAGCTCGAGTATGCGTACTCTGGCAACCGTACCGCTCGTGCACTCGGTGCTCATCAGTTGCCGCCCGTTAAGTCGATGGTGTCCTCGTTGATCTTGTACTCGCCGTTATGGATACGGTTGAGCGCATTCTTGACCGCCTTTTCGTCGCGGATGTCACGCTTGATCATCGAAGCGAGCGACTTGTCGGTCTCCTTGTTTGCGATAAGCTTTTCAGCCTGCTCACGCTGTTGAACGTACTCGTCGGTAACAAGGCGCGCACATTTAGCGGTTGCGATGCAAAGCATATAGCGATTGAATTTGCCGTTCTGGCTGAGTTCTTCAACGGAAGGATAAATCATTTTGTAGTACCTCTTTCTTCTTTCAATGCCTTATCAGGCGAAAAATTTACTTGTAAAATCTTCGTTTCTCGACACGCGATGCATTTCCGCATCCACAATGCCGATTATTTCATGCGCGGCCTCGTCGACCATATTGTCGCCGTTGACCACGATGTAATCATACTCGGGAAGCCTTGCAAGCTCCTTTTTTGAGGTCGCAAGGCGCTTTTGTATTACGTCCTCCGAAACGTCGTCGCCTCTGCCGCGAAGCCTTGCCTCGAGCGTTTCAAAATCGGGCGGCGTTATCATAACGAGAAGTGCGTCGGGGCACTTTTTCTTAATCTGCATCGCACCCTCGACCTCGATCTCAAGTATCACATTGCGGCCTGCCTCGAGGTTTTCCCAAACCTCTTTTTTCGGTGTGCCGTAATAGTTGCCGCAGTATTCTGCGTGCTCGAGCATCATATCCGCCGCGATACGCGCTTCGAAATCCGCGCGGTCGATGAAGTAGTAGTTCACGCCGTGCTTCTCACCCACGCGCGGCGCACGCGTCGTCGCGGACACCGAATAAATAAAGCTGCGGTCGTATTCCATAATGCGCTTGATGACCGTGCCCTTTCCGCTTCCGGACGGGCCGGATATAACTATCAGAATTCCTTTTTTCATAGCTTTAAACGACCTCGTCGATCTCGTCGTCCTCGCCCTCGTCGCGGTCGGACAGACGGTTGGATATTGTTTCGGATTGGAACGCCGACAAAATAACGTGCTCGCTGTCGGTGATTATCACCGCACGCGTGCGCTTGCCGCAGGTCACGTCGATCGCTCTGCCGCTATCCTTTGAGTCCTGTATAAGGCGCTTTATCGGAGCGCTGTCCGGGCTTACAACAGCGACCACACGCTCGGCGGCGACCATATTTCCAAAGCCAACGTTTATAAACTTCATAGCTTTATCCCCTCGCACCCTTATTCGATATTCTGTATCTGCTCGCGAATCTTTTCAAGCTCGCTCTTTATGTCGACCACGATAGCCGCGATATCGACGTTGCTCGCCTTCGAACCGATGGTATTGGTTTCGCGGTTCATCTCCTGCATAAGGAAGTCAAGCTTGCGTCCGATAGGCTCGTTTGCACCGAAGATCTCGCGCATAGCCTCAAAGTGACAGCCAAGACGCACGAGCTCCTCGTCGATAGCCACGCGGTCGGCGTATATCGCACACTCTGTGAGCACCATATTCGGGTTGAGTTCAACTGCATTCTCCGCGAGAAGCGTCTTGAGGCGCGCTTCAAACTTTACGCGATAGGAGGAGATGTCGTCCTCGGAGTATTCCTTTATCTTTGCGACAAGCCCCTCGATCTTTTGAAGTTTGTCCATAATGTCAGCCTTGAGGCGCTCGCCCTCTGCCTCACGCACCTTTAAAAATGCCGCGATAGCCTCGTCGAGCACGGGCTTAATAATAAGCCAATCGCGCTCCATATCCTCCTCGGGCTTGGTTATCGTAAACACGTCGCGGTTCTGCGCCACGCTCATAACGGAGATGTCGTCTTTAAGCCCAAACTCGTCGCGAAGTGCCTTCAGTGCGTTTATGTAGCTCTCGGCGATCGCACGGTCGATGTCTATCGTCATACCGACATTCTCGACCACCTCCACGCCGATATATACATCGAGCTTACCTCTCGCGATACCGCTCTGCTGCACGTACTGGCGGATCCTGTCCTCTAAAAAGCTGTACACACGCGATATTTTAACCGTACAGTCGAGGTATCGGTTGTTAACGCTTTTAAGTTCCGCGGTTATATTCTTGCCGCTCTCGCCCCCGACAGATGTTGCTCTGCCGAACGCCGTCATACTGCGTACCATTTTGAAAATTCCTTTCACCCAAAAGGGTATATTTTTAATTATATAATATATTATAACTCAATTAAATAGATTTGTCAACCGGAAACGGCGATAATTGCAAGGTTTTTGTAAGAAAAATTAAAGCTCTCGCCATGAGTTCAATCCCTCTTGACAACTTCGCCGCCGAGTAGTATAATAAAGGCATCACGGTGCTGTCCGTGAAATAAAATTTGCGCTGTATCACGCAAAGCGTGAACGGCAGCAGGAGGAATTATGAATACACGCACAAGCTCTCACGAAAAGGTCCGCAAAATGGCAATGTACGCGATACTCGCGGCGATAGTTATCGTCCTTCAGGTGTTCTGTACGTTCATCAAAATCGGGCCTTTTCCCTTTACTTTAGCGCTGACTCCCATCATCGTCGGCGCGGCGATATACGGCCCTAAATGCGGTGCATTTCTCGGATTTATTTTCAGCGCGACAGTATTTATTCTTGGACTCGGTCCGGACGGCGGCACGCTCGTTCCTATGATACAGTACAATCTCGTTGCTACCGTTATTCTCTGCTTCCTTAAGGGAACGGCTGCAGGTGCGATAGCCGGCCTTGCTTACAAGCCCATAGCCAAAAAATCCCCTCTTGCTGCAACGTTTACAGCAAGTGCACTGACACCCATAGTCAATACGGGAATATTCGCCCTCGGTATGATGTCAATTTTCTACGGTTATCTCTCAAACGCGGCAACGGCAAACGGTTCATCTTCCCCTATCGGATTTCTTTATCTGACCGTAATCGGCTTGAACTTCATCGTTGGATTTATCGTCAACATCGCTCTCGGCACGGTCATCACGCGCGTCGTCGACTACTACAACA
>JAZSJI010000158.1:0-7157 GCA_045534235.1 Candidatus Flemingiibacterium sp.
TTTCGGGTATGGGACCGATCGTTGCTATCGACATCTGCGACGAAAAGCTCGAGCTTGCAAAGAAGCGCGGCGCTGATCTTACTATCAACTCCAAGACTTCCGACATAGTTTCCGCCGTTAAGGAATTTATCCCCGAGGTTATGAACCAGAACGTCGACTGGAGCAAGTGCCCCTACAACTGGACACTCCACTTCCATCAGTTCCCCTCGAAGAAGGCAGAGTCCGAGGCTCACGCGCAGGTCTGCAGCTGGATCGAGGCAGGTATTCTTGATCCCGCAGAGTACGTTTCGCACGTGTTCGATTTCGAGGACATCGACAAGGCGTTCGAGAAGATCGAAAAGCGCGAGCCGATGATGAAGATGGTCATCAAGTTTTAATTCGAGGTTATAACTATGCCAACATACTTACTCGCCCACGACCTCGGTACGTCGGGCAACAAAGCAACACTATATACAACCGACGGCGCACTCGTTAAGAGTGCGACGTACGGCTATACGCTCAAATCGAAGGGCGGCGACTGTGCAGAGCAGGATCCGCTTGAATGGTGGAAGGCTGTATGCGACTCCACGAAGGAGCTTGTAAGTCAAGTGAACCCCGCAGACATCGCGGCTGTTTCCTTCAGCGGACAGATGATGGGCTGCGTTTGCGTCGACAAAAACGGAGAGCCTCTTCGTGACTCGCTTATCTGGGCGGATATGCGTACGACGCGTGAGGCGGATATGATCCGCCGCGAAATGTCCGACGAGGCTTTCTACAAGATCACGGGCAATCGCTTAAGCCCCTCGTACAGCGCAACCAAGCTTATGTGGGTGCGCGACAACGAGCCTCTTGTGTATAAGAACACCTACAAGATGCTCAACGCAAAGGATTTTATAATCTTAAAGCTTACGGGCAAATTTGTTACAGACCCGTCCGACGCGTCGCTTACTTGTCTTATGGACCTTAACACCCTCGAGTGGTCTGATGATCTCATAAACGTCTGCCACCTTGACAAGGGTATGCTGCCCGACGTTATAAGCTCGGTTGCAGTAGCCGGCGGTGTTACCGAGAAGGCGGCGAGCGAGTGCGGACTTCTTGCGGGCACTCCCGTAGTGTGCGGCGGCGGCGACGGTGCTTGTGCGGCTGTCGGTACCGGCTCCGTGCGCGAAAACGAAGCTAACCTTTCGCTCGGTACGTCATCTTGGATCTCGTTTGCTTCCAAGAAACCCGTATTCGACGAGGGAATGATGACCTTCAACTTCGCTCATCTCGTTCCCGGATACGTTGTGCCGTGCGGCACTATGCAGACGGGCGGCGGCGCACTTTCGTGGGCTGTCAACACGCTCGGCACGTTTGGGCGCGATAAGGACAGCATCGACAAGAACGAGCTTTATAAAAACGTCTGCGCGGCTGTTGAGGCCTCGCCGATCGGCGCGAAGGGACTTTTGTTCCTTCCGTACCTTATGGGCGAGAGAAGCCCTCGCTGGAACAACATGGCCAAGGGCGCGTTCGTGGGACTTACTATGGAGCACAACACGGGCGATATGCTTCGCGCGGTTATGGAGGGCGTCGGCATGAACCTCTCGATAATTTTAGAGGCGTTCAGAAAGAGCGGTGCTGATATTGACCGCCTTACCGCGATCGGCGGCGGTGTACGCAACCCGATCTGGCGTCAGATACTCGCCGACATTCTCGGCGTTACCATCGACATTCCGAACTACCTCGAGGAAGCGACCTCTATGGGTGCTGCTATCGCGGCAGGTGTCGGCGTCGGCGCGTTTGAGGACTTTAATGTGATAGGAAAGTTCCTTGAGAACGAGTATACCTACACTCCCGATCTTACCAAAAAGGCTTTCTATGACGAGTACAAGGTTCTCTTTGACAAGAGCTACTTCGCGCTCGAGGATATGAACGCACGCCTTCACAGTATCGCGGCAAAATAAATTTGAGGAGTAAACACCAATGAAAACATCAAAGCTTTTTGCTCTCCTGCCAGATTATATTACCACACCGGACGGTATGGCAATCGATTCCGAGGGCAACCTTATACTCGCTTGTCCGAACTATGCCGATCAGTCGAAGCCCGGCTGTATCGTAAAGATAGACAAAGACAAGAATATTAAAAAGTGGTTCGACGTTCCCGTAAATCCCGAGGTAGGAGTTGCAAGCCCTATGGGCATCGCCTTCGGTCCTGACGGCGACTTATACATCTGCGACAACGTAGGCTGGACGGGCAACGAGAACGCTATCAGAAAGGGACGCATTCTGCGCGTCCGTATGAACGGCGACACTGTCGAAAATTGCACCGTCGTTGCGAAGGGAATGGAGCATCCAAACGGTATGCGTATACGCGACGGGTACGTTTACGTAACGCAGAGCACGCTTGAGCTCGTAAAGGATCCCTCCGGCAAGCTTGTAAGCTGCGTTTACCGCTTTGCGCTTGACGACGAGAACATCGAGGTTACCAACACGCTTGCGGACAAAAACATTCTCACCACGTTCATCACGCACAATCCCGCCGATCAGTACGGCGTTGACGGCATCGAGTTTGACCTTGACGGCAATCTCCTCGTCGGCAACTTCGGTGACGGAGCGGTGCACAAGATTACGTTTAACGACGATATGAGCGTCAAGTCGAACGAGGTCTGGGCGAAGGATCCCGAAAATCTTGAGAGCACCGACGGTATGATCCTCGACAAAGACGGAAACCTTTACATCGCCGATTTCTGTGCTAACGCTATCGCGAAGGTAACGCCGGACGGTAAGGTAACAAGACTTGCACAAAGCCCCGACAGCGACGGCTTTATGGGTGAGCTTGACGAGCCAGGCGAGCCTATCATTTGGAACGGCAAGCTTGTAGTATCCTGCTTTGACTGTGTGACTAACGATATCGTTATCAATACCGCGCACGAGCTTCCGGCAACTCTTGCAGAAATTGAACTTAATTAAAAGAGGGACATTGTTATGTCAAATATTGATAAATTGCGCGAGCTTATATTTGAGCAGGATAACACGCACTGCTTTATCGAACGCGAGAGAATACTTGCGAAAATCGAATCCGAAAAGCCCGATGTTGAAGCGCCCGACGTGTTCGCGAAGGGACTTTCGAGACTGCTTTCCGAGGTATCCGTTCCCGTATACGAGTGCGACTACTTTGCAGGAAGAATAGTTGAAGCGGCTCCCGATGAGGGATTTGTCGAGGAGAGCCATTTTCTCATCTCACACGGACATTTAAGCCCTGACTACCGACTCATACTTGCAGAGGGATTCGGCGGTATGCTTAAAAAAATCAAGGCTAAAGCCGCAGAAAAGGGCGATGCCGATTCAATAAGCTTCGCCGAGAATGCCGAAACCGTTATTATGGCGGTAAAGGCGTACTGTGAGCGTTACGCAGCAGAGGCGCGCAAAATGGGTAAGACCGAGATGGCAAATGCGCTTATGAAGGTTCCGTTTGAGCCGGCGTACGATTTCTATTCCGCGCTTCAGGCAATCTGGATCATCCATATGATAGCCGGCGGATACGTTGGCGCGCGCGACTTCGCGTTCGGCAGATTCGATCAGTATATGCTCCCGTACTACGAAAAGTCGCTTGCAGACGGGGAGAGCGAGGAGCACCTTTGTGAGCTTCTTGCAGGCTTTATGATAAAGTGCAACGAGATTTGCGGACGCACCACGCATAACTATAAGTCGAAGCCGATACCGTGTCAGGCGTCGAAGCAGTACATCTGCATCGGCGGCGAGAAGCCGAACGCTGTGTCCTTCGCCGTTATGAAGGCGGCGCAGATTCAAGGTATGGCACAGCCGCAGATTACCGTGCTCCTCGCGCCCGAGGCGAACGTCGAGTTTACTCACGCGGTATTTGCCGCATTGTCCGAGCTTGTTGACAAGCTGCACGTCTACAACTACCATCAGACGGTATCGTATCTCATAAAGAAGGGTGTACCCGAGGAGATAGCCAAGGACTACACCTATTCCGCTTGTTGTACCTTCGATCTGCACTATCACACCGACCGTCAGGAGTACTACACTCCCGTGCCGCAGATATTCGTTAAAACGCTTCACAAGAAGGATTATACCTCGCTTGAGGAGCTTTGCACCGAATTTAAAAACGGCATTCGCGACGATATGCAATCTATGGCGAACAAGAAGATGGAAGGCACGCACGGACGCATTCTTCGAAGATTCTACGTCTTCGACGGCCTGCTTCTCTCCGACAGCGCGCTCGACTGCCGCTATCACAACGACGGAAACGCGCCCTATAACTGTATGCAGTTCTTCTGTCCGGGCGTGGCGACGCTCGGTGACTCGCTCTACGTTATCGACAAGCTCGTGTTCAAGGAAAAGCGCTACACCTACGCCGAGCTTATGGATATTCTTAAGAATAACTGGGCAGGTCACGAGGATCTCCGTCACGAGATACTCTCCTACACGCGCTTCGGTAATGACTGCGACGAGGTTGATAAGTACGCAACCCTCGCCGGCAACGTATGTATGGACGCGGCGGACGAGGTGAAGCTTAAGCCTAACTACATACTCGTTTCCGGCTTCTATTCGCTCGAGCGTGAGAACACGTGGCGCGACGAATTTGGCGCAACGCCCGACGGACGTCTTGCAAATGATCCCTTCAGCGAAAATCAGTCGCCGACGTACGGCGCTGACAAGAGTGGTATCACTGCGCTCTTAAAGAGCGTGGCGAAGCTTCCGTTCGAGCGCACGGGTACGGGTGGACTTAACCTCACCTTCTCTAAAAAGCAGAAGCCCGAAACGCTTGAGGCGCTTACGCTTGCTTATTTTGAGCTTGGCGGCTTCCACGTCGGAACGAGCGTTATCGACCGCGAGGTGCTCTGTGACGCGATGAGATCGCCCGAGAGATACAGAAGCCTCACCGTTCGCCTTTACGGCTTCTCGGAGTATTTCATAAGCCTTCCCGAGTGGCAGCAGGTCGCTGTGCTCAACAGAACGGAGTACAACGGCTGATGAACGGCACTGTGTTCAATATCCAGAAATTCTGCACGAGCGACGGCCCCGGTATACGTACTGTCGTTTTCTTAAAGGGCTGCCCCTTACACTGCGCGTGGTGTCACAACGCCGAGTCGCAGAGGATAGTGCACGAGCTTATGTATCACGCCGACAAGTGCGTTATGTGCGGCAGATGCGCGGCGGTATGCCCGAACGGAGTACATACGATTGAAAACGGCGTTCATACGCTCGACCGCGATAAATGCACGGCGTGCGGCAAATGTGTCGATGCGTGCCTTACCGACGCGCTCGAGATAAAGGGTAAGCGTATGACTGCCCAAGAGGTCATCGCCGACGTTATGAAGGATAAGGTCTTTTACGACAATTCGGGCGGCGCCATTACGCTGTCCGGCGGCGAGCCGACGGCACAGCTTGATTTCGCTATCGCGATACTCAAAGCCGCGAAGGAAAGCGGTCTGCATACCGCTATCGAAACCTGCGGCTTCACGAGCGAGGAAAACATCAAGGCTATCGCAAAGTACGTCGACCTGTTCCTTTACGACATAAAGCATACGGACAGTGCGGCACACGAAAAGTACACGGGCGTTAAAAATGAGCGTATACTCGAAAACCTGCGTACCATCGACGCGCTTGGCAAAAAGAGCATCATTCGCGCGCCGATAATACCGGGCGTTAACGATAACGACGAGCACTTTGCGGCACTTGCGGCTCTTGCAAGCTCCCTCTCGAACGTCGAGCGAATCGACGTTGAGCCGTACCACGACCTTGGTAGCGGCAAATACGAGCAGCTTGGTGAGAGCTCGGCGACGCACGCCTTCCGCGTGCCCGAGAGGGACGAGGTCGATGCGTGGCGAGATAAGATAGCTGCGCTGACAAGCGTACCCGTTACAATTGCATAAAAAGAGCACCCGACGGCTTGCCGTCGGGTGTTTGATGTTTCAGGAGTGATATTCGGTTAGAAAGTCGCGCAGAGCCGTTGCACGGTGCCAAGTCAGCTCGTACGATACCGCACTTCCGTATAGTGCGCTACCGTCAGATTGATACTGTTCCGCAAGCGCATCAAGCTCTGCTTGAAGCCCGGCTTCAAACGCGGCGAAATCATCCGCAAGTGAGGGATTTGCTGTAAGCAATGAGTCTACTTCGTTTTGCCATAATTCAAGATACGCCTCTGCACAAGCTATCATCGAAGCGGTAGAGCCGTCAGGCTCTGGCATAGTTGCATTAAACTCTGCGTCAAGCGCGTCGATGCGGCTGGCAAAACTCTCGCTCTCGCGTTCATTCTCGCTTTCATTTGCAGTGATAGTGTCTAACGTAAAAGACGGTTCGCGATTTGAAGCGGTGGTTGGCGGAAAAGATGTTATATTTGATTTAGCAGGTGAAGCGCACGACGCGAGAACCAACGTAATCACAATTGTCACCGTGCAAATCTTACGGATACTTTTTGACATCAGGACCTCCATTATAATCAGCGTATAGGAATATTATACCATATAATTTTTGCTTCTCAGTAGAAACAGCGAACCGCCGCAAGGCAGTTCGCTGTATTATCTTTTAAAATTTGTCGCTTTCCATACTCTTAAGTATCTTCGGCAGATTGCGGCGCACCTGCTCGCGGCTCATCGCGCGAACGTCCGCGGCGGTGAAGAAAGCCGCGCCCATTCCGTCGTCGTCCACCTTGCCCGTGGAGCGCTCGGCGTTCGCCGCGTTGACCTCGTCGGGCGTGAGTGTTGTTTCCGGTTCGGTGCTGGGTGCGGGCTCCTCTACCGTTTCGGGTGCCGCCTCGGCTTCGGTGGGCACTTCGACTTCAGGTGCCGCCTTGGCTTCGGTGCGCACTTCGGCTTCGGGTGCCGCCTCGGTTTCAACGGGTGCTTCTGCGCTTACCGCTTCTTCTGTTGCCGTTTTGATTTCCTCATTCATTTTCATTTACCTCCGTAATTTCAGATATAAGCGTGTCGCGGCCGGGAATTACGCCGTCGGGCATACGCTCGAGATATTGCTTTAGCGTGATGTGACCGCCGTCGAGCAGGCGTGCAAGCTCCGAGAGGGCGGACGCCTTCGAGTAGCGCGAGGACGCGCCGACGTCCACTCTCGCGCAAATGAGCTCCTCGCGAAGCAGGCGGCAGTCAAGCGCGGCCGCCTTGCCGTCGGAGAGCAGAAGCATTCTGCCGTCCGCGTAGTACGCGCACATAAAGTCGATC
>JAZSJI010000097.1:0-4045 GCA_045534235.1 Candidatus Flemingiibacterium sp.
ACATGGCTACGATCCGACTTGATTTGAGCGTAAGCTTGCGCGGATTTGCCATTCGTGCACTGCACGCGCTGACGGTGGGCGTTATGGTGATATTAGCGCGCTCAAGGTTTTCAAAATCGCCGACGGAGCCGTCCCAGTCGCCCGAAAAATGAACGCAGTGGATAGACTCGCCGACCTCGGTGTCGGCGGAGAAGATAACAACGTAGTCGACCGCGCCCGAAAATTCAAGTCGGCGCCCGGAAATGTAGCGACCGATAAGTATGGGCTTTGTGCTGACGCGCAGTATACGCTTGACGTCGGGGTAGGTGTCGGGGAGAATGTAGTCGGAGGAGAGCTCGGAGGGGATACGTCCCTCGAATGCGGTAAGCTCAAGCATCTGTGTGGGTTTCATATTATGTACCTTCCTTTGCGGTTTTTGTAAAAATATATGCACTTCGGGCAGAAAAAATGACGGAAGAAATATTTTTGAAAAAAATTCAAAAAGGTATTGACAAAAGAGTTTGGTTGTGATAAAATATAATAGTCGTCGCGAGGCGATATGCGCTTGTAGCTCAGTGGATAGAGTGCCCGGCTACGAACCGGTAGGTCGCAGGTTCGAATCCTGCCAGGCGCGCCAAAACAAAAAACCACCCAAACGGGTGGTTTTTTGTTTTGCTCACTTGGTAGCTTGAGAAGCTCGATTTAAGGACATAGCAAGACGAAAAACTACAGCACACAAAAATGTCCTTATGCAGCCACGCGAAGCGTTGCTGCGGCAGGTCTCGAATCCCGAGCGGCTATATGCCTCATAGTACGTGCACCCAGCGGGTGCTGTTTTTGTTTTGGTCTGTTTGACAGATTGAGAAGCTCGATTCGAGGACGCAAAAAGCGGCATCTTGCGATGCCGCTTTACTACTCTCCAAGCGAGGTAATCCGCTTGTACTCACTTGGCGTATACCCCGTACGTTTCTTGAACACGCGCGAGAAATAGTTGTAGTCACTAAATCCCGATTTTTCCGCAATCGTGCCGAGCGAGAGCACGTCTTCGGCTATAAGGCGCTTTGCTTCTGCTATACGCGCCTCTATAAGATAGTCGATTATCGAGCTGCCCGTTTCGCGCTTGAATACCGTATCGCAGTAAACGGGCGAGAAAAAGCTCATTTCGCCAATCGTTTCGAGTGTTATTTTCGAGGAAAGATTCTCGTGAAGGTATTCCATAATTTTCAAAGTCAGGCTGCTGTAACGCTTCTCCTTTATTCTATCCTCGAGGATAAGCAGTATGCAGGCAATTAGATGTGCGGTCTTTTTGTCCGTGTCACCGTGAGCGTGGCGCGACAGCTCGTCGTACGCCGCTATAAGCAGCAAAATATCGTTGCCGACTACCTTCTCCATTTTAGGAGGGAGAGGAGGTGCGTCATCAAGCGTAAAGTTGAAGCTTATAAAGTCAGCCCGCTGCGTGCCTGCCTCGCGTACACGCCGCGTTGTGGGCGGCAGATATATCGCATCGCCTGCGTTTAGGGTGACTACCTCGTCGTTTATTTCATATTTAAGAGTGCCGCGCAGAAGCAACGTAAGGTCGTAGTACGGTATCTGCGTGGGGGATATTTTCATCGCGTACACGTCAGCGCGGTGGTGAGCGTACATCACGTTTATATTATTCATATTAAGATAATGCTAATGCCCCTTCGTTTTCTTAAGATAATGTATGGTTTTTTATTAAAAAAATGCTATAATTATGATAACACATATGTGTGCTAAAGTCAATATGAATTTTCGAGGAGGAGTATTAATGATAAGATTATGTGCGTTTGCGGACGAGGCTGACTCTAACGTAGACGGTCAGATAGCCGCGCTCAAGCGAAACGGTATCGGACTTATCGAGCTTCGCGGTCTTGACGGCACTAACGTGTCGGCGCTTACAGAAGAGCAGGCGAAGAACTACGCAAAGCGCTTCGAGGATGCAGGCATTAAGGTGTGGTCTATCGGCTCACCGCTCGGCAAGGTTAAAATAAGCGAGGATTTCGAGGAATACTCGCATCTTGTGCGCCACGTTTGTAAGCTCGCAAGAATATTTGGCACGGATAAGATAAGAATGTTCAGCTTCTTTGAGGCGTACGACTTCGAGGACAAGGTTATCGACAATCTTCGCCGTATGGTCGCTATTGCGGCAGAGGAGGGCGTCTATCTCTACCACGAAAACGAGAAGGAGATATTCGGTGATACCTGCGAGCGTGTTCTGAGGCTTGCCGAGGCCGTTCCAGGACTTCGCCTCATATATGACCCCGCAAACTATATCGAGGTCAGCGAAAACCCCGATATTACGCTTGAAGCACTTCACGCGAGGACCGACTATTTCCACATTAAGGACGTTATCTCTGCGACGGGCGAGCTTGTGCCCGCAGGCTACGGCGACGGACGCATAGGCGATATAATCGCTCGTATTGACCCCGACGACGACAAGGTGCTCACTATCGAGCCGCACCTTGCAATTTTCGAGGGATTTTCGGAAATTGACAACACCGTTATGAAAAATAAATTCCATTTCGATAACAATAACGAGTCCTTTGACGCGGCTGTTGAGGCGATCAAGGGTATACTTGCAAAGCTTGGATACAAAGAAACCGAGGGAGGATTTATAAAATAATGGAAGCAGGACTTAATCTTTTTTCTTTAAGACATGCTATAAAGACCGAAGAGGATTTCCTCGCGACGGCAAACCGACTTCGCGATATGGGCTACACCTTTATGCAGTTTTCGGGCGCACCGTTTAACCCCGATATGATAAAGCGAGTATCCGATGCGAGCGGACTTCCCGTGGTGCTCACGCACGTTCCTATGGACAGAATAATCGGTGACACGGACGCTCTTATGGAGGAGCACGATAAATTCGGCTGTAATAACATCGGACTTGGTATGATGCCAATCGAAACTATCAACGACGAGGCGGCGTGCAAGGCTAAAATCGAAGAACTTGAGGCGGCGGGCGAAAAGATGGCAAAGTGTGGCTTCAAGTTCTTCTATCATCACCACCAGTTCGAGTTCACGAAGTACGGCGGCGAGACCGTTTTCGACTATATGCTTCGCACGACCAAGTACATAAACTTCACCGCGGACACGTATTGGCTTCAGTACGGCGGCGTAAACGTTACGGATTTCCTTTTGAAGCTTAACGGCAGAATTGAGTGCGTGCATCTTAAGGATTACAAGATGCTTACCACTAAAAAGGACGACGGAAAGTACGAGGTAAAGCCTGTATTTGCGCCCGTCGGCGACGGTACGCTTGATTTCAAGGCGGCTGTGGCGGCGGCAAAGGCGAGCGGTGCCAAATACTTCCTCGTCGAGCAGGACAATGCTCCCGAGCTTGACGATCCCTTTGGACTTGTAAATCAGAGTATTAAATACATAAGAGAGGTACTTTAAAATGGAAAAGGTAAGATACGGAGTTATTGGACTCGGCAATCAGGGTACGTTTTACGCACACAAGCTTATCGACGGCGGTCAGACGCCGGGCGCGGTGCTCAGTGCGGTTTGCGACGTTAACCCCGCAAAACTTGACGCTCTGCGCGAAAAGCTTGAGAATTCCACCCCCGAATATTTTGACGACTACAAGAAGATGCTCGACTCGGGGCTTTGCGACGCTGTGCTCGTTGAAACTCCCCACTATCAGCACCCCGAAATAGTTATCGAGTGCTTAAAGCGCGGCATCAACGTAATCTGCGACAAGCCTGCGGGCGTTTATGCAAAGCAGGTCAAAGAAATGAACGCCGTGGCAGAAAAGTCGGGCGCGAGGTTCGCGATGATGTTCAATCAGCGCACCAACTGCGTTTACCGCAAGATGCGCGAGCTTATTGCAGGCGGTGAGATCGGCGATATTCAGAGAGTTACCTGGATAATCACCGACTGGTACCGTACGCAGAGCTACTATGACGGCGGCGATTGGCGTGCTACCTGGGCAGGTGAGGGCGGAGGCGTTCTCATCAACCAGTGTCCGCATCAGATCGACCTCGTTTCGTGGGTGCTCGGCAAGCAGCCGAGGTACGTCAACGGCTTCTGTCAGTACGGCAGA
>JAZSJI010000009.1:0-7756 GCA_045534235.1 Candidatus Flemingiibacterium sp.
TCGGTCGTCCGCTTAAGGCGAAATGTGCAGGCTTTGAGCTTGGACTTGAAATGGTCAAGTATTCAAACGAGAGCGGTGCTAAAATATTCTTCCTTGGCGGTAAGCCCGGCATTGCCGAGGCGGCGAGGGACAAGCTTCTGGAAACCTATCCGAACGCGTGCTTTGTCGGCACAAACGACGGCTACTTCAAAAAAGAGGGAGAGGAAAACGACGCCGTTATCGACAAGATAACCGCCGCCGCGCCCGATATTCTCTACGTTTGCCTCGGCGTACCCGTTCAGGAAAAGTGGATTCTTGCCAACCGTGAGCGTCTTGGGAGCGTAAAGCTCTGCCTCGCGCTCGGCGGAAGCCTCGACGGTTACAGCGGTAACGTAAAGCGCGCGCCGAAATTCTTTATAAAGCTCGGACTTGAATGGTTCTACCGCCTAATCTGCCAGCCATCGAGAATCGGCAGAATGATGAAGCTGCCGAAGTTTCTGTTTGGCGTGATTTGGTTCAAGATAAGAGGAAAACACAAAAACGATGTGATAAAGGGGATAGAAAAATGAAAGTAAAGCTTCTCACCTACACTCCCGATGCGGAAAAGACCATTGCGGCGGCTGCAAAGCTTTGCTACGCCAAGAGCGACATCGACACGCTTACCGAAAACCTCACTCCCGAAAAGGTCGAAAGCTTTTTAAAAATGCTCGAGGACCTCGGTCACGAGTCGCCCGTTGAGCACGCTTCCTTCACCTTCGCTATCGAGGGCGTTTCGCGTGCATTGCTCGCGCAGATCACGCGCCACCGTATCGCCTCCTTCTCGGTGCAGAGCCAGAGATACGTTTCAAAGACGGATTTTTCGTACATAATCCCACCTGAAATAGATGCCCTTCCCGAGGCGCGCGAGGAATATATCGCCGCTATGGAGGAGGATGCGCGTCACTACGAGAGCCTTCGCGAGAAGCTTATGGCGCGCCACTACGAAACCAACATCGCCCAAGGTATGCCCGAGGCGGAGGCTAAACGCGCCGCTGAAAAAAAGGCTAACGAGGACGCACGCTTCGTGCTTCCCAATGCCTGCGACACTCGCATCATTATGACGATGAACGTGCGCTCGCTTCACAACTTCTTCCGCCTGCGCTGCTGCAACCGCGCACAGTGGGAGATACGCGAGCTTGCAATCGCAATGTTAAAGCTCGTGCGCGAGGCTTGTCCTCTGCTCTTTGGTAAGGCTGGACCGTCCTGCCTCTGGGGTGCTTGCTCCGAGGGTGCGTACACCTGCGGTAAGGCGGGCGACGTAAGACGTGAGCTTCGATGAAGGAAGCCCAAAAGCTCGCTATCGGCGAGAATCTGATATTCGAGGGTATGACCTCTATCCGCGCGGTGATAGCGGCAATTGAATCGGGCAAGTCGGACAGAAAGCTCGTCCGCGTGCTCGTGGCAGAGAGCCGTGAGAGGGCGCGCGCGAAGGAGCTGTCGTACATTAAGGCAATGTCGCATAAGTACGGCTTTGGCGTTGAAAGTGTGCCCGATGCAGAGGTTGACAGCCTCGCTCTCGGTGCAAGCCACGGCGGACTGTTGCTCGAAGCCACCGCGCGCACTATCCCGACGCTCACACTTGACTCGCTCGCGGCGTATCCCGAAAACGAGAGATTTTTCGTGATGATAGAGGGCATCGAGGACCCGTACAATTTCGGCTATGCGCTTCGCTCGCTGTATGCGGCAGGAGCTGATGCGGTGATACTCTCGCCGCGAAACTGGATGAGTGCGGCAGGTATCGTGTGCCGTGCGTCGGCAGGAGCGGCAGAGCTGTGCGACACATATGTGTGCAACTCGTGCGCCGACTGTGTAAAAATGATGAAAACGCTCGGCGTTAAGATAGTCTGCGCGGATATGAAAAACTCGGTTTCGATATACGATGCCGACCTTAAAAAACCGTTATTTTTAGCCGTTGGCGGCGAGCGACGCGGACTCTCGCGTGAGCTTCTCGACGCGGCTGACACGATAGTACGCCTTGACTACGGGCGCGACTTCCCTGCCGCTTTGTCGGCGGCATCTGCGGCGGCAGTCGCAGGCTTTGAGGTTTTAAGACAGAACAGATAGGACATCACGGGCGCTCGTTTGAGCGCCCGAATTTTAACAAAGGAAGGCGAAAAATATGACTACCTCACTCGTACTCGAAGGCGGCGGTATGCGCGGTGTCTACACCTGCGGCGTACTCGATTATTTTATGGACAAAGGCATCACCTTCCCGAAGATTTACGCCGTTTCGGCAGGCTCGGGACACGCGATGAGCTACGTGTCAAATCAGCGCGGACGTGCGGTAAGGGTTGGCACAGAGTACGTTAACAATTGGCGGTATTGCAGTGTACGAAGCCTTATTTTTACGGGCGACCTTTTCGGCGCGAAGTATATTTACGAAACGATACCGAGTAAAATTGACTTATACGACTACGACGCGTTTAACAAAAGCGATATGACGCTCATTGCCGTCTGCTCGAACTTGGAAACGGGCGAGGCTGAATATATACCGATAGACGACGCAAAGGAAGATATAATTTACGTTCGCGCGTCAAGCTCACTTCCGCTCGTTTCGCGCATCGTTAAGACGCCGCGCGGCAAATTCCTCGACGGCGGCATATGCGACTCTATACCGATACGCCACGCACTCTCGGAAAATGACCGCGCGGTGGTCGTGCTCACACAGCCGTCGGGCTTTGTCAAAGAGCCGTCATCCTCGCAGAAAATGATAGAAAAGCTTTACAGGAAATACCCGAAATTCATCGAGGCGTCGGCGCGCCGTCACGAGGATTACAACGAGTCCCTCGCGGCGATCGAAAAGGGTGTCGCAGAGGGCAGAGTCCTCGCGATACGCCCGAGTGCGCCTATTGGATTTGCACGCATCGAAAAGGATAAAGCGAAGCTTTTGGCGCTCTATGAGCGCGGATACAACGATGCCGCGGCAAGCGGCATTGAAGCGTTTCTTCGCGCGTGAATATGTAAGCGGACGTGGGAAACCACGTCCGTTTTTGTCCTCGCCGCCGAGAGGCGGCGAGGGCTTCGTGCAAGCCGCACATTTTACGCGCCACCGCCGCATAAAATGTATCAAAAAACGAGGTACATCTTATGCCAACGAATATCCGCCGATTTTTCACAAGAGAGCGAGTGTGCGTGCTAACGCTCACCGTATCCACGCCCGATGATCTTACCGAAGCCGAGACCGCCTTCTACACGCCGCTCGCCGACGAGTTCGAGCACACCGTCGAAACCCGACTCTTCCCTCTCGCCACCGACGCGTACCGTGAGTGTACCGACCGCCGCAAGCGTTGGCGCTATACGCCGTGGCAAGCACGCTTTTGCCTCACGCGCGAGGGGAATACGCTTGTACTATGCATTTCATCGCGCGACACGGTCGACCTTAAAGCGGAACACACGTGGCAGGGTGACGTTATCGCACGGCAAAAAAGGCTTGTCTAATATGAATTTTCATAACAAAAATTGTAAAATATAAAAGTTGATACATTATTTTAACACGACTGTAACATTTACGTGCTAAAATTACTTGTATTTATTTTTAAGGAGAAAAAAGCAAGATGCTTCAGCTACGCAATATTACGAAGAACTACATTTGCGGCGATACCACAGTTGCCGCTTTGCGCGGTGTTACTCTTGACTTCAGAAAGAGCGAGTTCGTGTCGATACTCGGTCAGTCGGGCTGCGGTAAGACCACGCTGCTTAACATCATCGGCGGTCTTGACAAATATACGAAGGGCGATCTCATAATCGGCGGCAAGTCCACGAAGGACTTTAAGGACGCGGACTGGGACGCTTACAGAAACCACAAGATCGGCTTCGTTTTCCAAAGCTACAACCTGATTCCGCATCAGACCGTGCTTTCAAACGTCGAGCTTGCGCTGACACTCTCGGGCGTATCGCGTGAGGAACGCCGCCGCAGAGCAACAGCGGCACTCGAAAGCGTAGGACTTGGCGATCAGCTTTATAAAAAGCCGAGCCAGATGTCGGGCGGTCAGATGCAGCGTGTTGCAATAGCGCGTGCGCTCGTAAACGATCCCGATATTCTCCTCGCAGATGAGCCGACGGGTGCGCTTGACTCCGAAACGAGCGCGCAGGTTATGGAGATACTCAAAGAGATCTCCAAGGACAAGCTCATCATTATGGTAACGCACAATCCCGAGATCGCAGAGAAGTATTCCACTCGAATTATCCGCCTTCTCGACGGCAAGGTCATCTCCGACTCCGACCCGTACACGTCCGAGGAGCCAAAGGCGAAGCCTATGAGGGCAAAGCGCGACCGTACCAAGTCGATGTCGTTCTTCACCGCGCTCTCCCTCTCGCTAAACAACCTTATGACCAAAAAGGGCCGTACGATACTGACCGCATTTGCAGGCTCAATAGGTATCATCGGTATCGCGCTGATACTCTCTATCTCCAACGGTATCACGCTTTACATTAACGACGTCGAGGAGAATACCCTCTCGAGCTACCCTATAATGATCGAGTCGCAGACCGTCGATATGTCCTCGATGATGGAGAATTTTATGGGACAGAACGCCGCCGCAGGCTCGCACGAGCTTGACCGCGTATACTCGAGCGACGTTATGGGCGATATGCTCTCCGCGATGCTCAGCGAGGTCACCGACAACGACCTTAAATCCTTCAAGGAATATCTCGACGACGCTTCAAACGGCTTTGCCGAGCTGACGAGCGATATCAAGTACGGCTACTCCACACCGCTTAACGTATACACGCTTGCCGACTTCGGTGAGGGCGAAACGCTCGTACAGGTCGAGCCGAGCACCGTATTTGACGCGGCAGGAATGTCACAGATGACCGAAATGGCAGAAATGGCGAATTCTATGGGCGGCTCTATGATGGGCGGCATCGAGGTCTGGGACGAGCTTATCGACAACGAGGAGCTTCTGTCAAGCCAGTACGACGTTATCGCAGGCAGAATGCCTGAGGCTTGGAACGAGGTAGTTGTGCTCGTAGACAGAAACAACGAAATATCCGACCTTGCACTTTTCTCGCTCGGTCTTAAGGATCAGAAAAAGCTCGACGGTATGATGAGCGACGTAATGATGGGCGAATTCCATCAGGACGAGGCAACGAGCTACACCTACGATGAAATTTTGGCGCTTGAATATTATCTCCTGCCGAGCTCCGCTATGTACGAAAAGGACGGCGGCACGTGGGTTGACCGCTCCGAGGACGAGGAATACTTAAAGTCGCTCTTTGACGACGAGCACAAGATAAAGGTCGTCGGTATTCTCCGTCCGAACGACGAGGCCACCGCGACAAGCGTATCGGGCAACGTCGGCTACCTGCCCTCGCTTATGGTACATCTCATTGAGGAAAATAACGCGTCCGAGATCGTAAAGGCACAGCTTGAAAACGATACGGTTGACGTGTTCACGGGAATTGAGTTTGCAACCGAGGAAAACGCACCTCCCACTGTGGCAGATATCGATGCATATGTGGCTTCCCTTCCGGCAGATGAGCAGACAACTGTATCCGGTTTCATTGCAGGAATGAAGGCGTCGGGTATGTCGGACGAGGAAATCGCCGAAAGACTCGTTGCGATGTTCACTCCTCCCACGACCGAGGCAACGTACGACGGCAACCTCACTCTGCTCGGCGTATCAAGCCTTGACGAGCCGTCCTCGATAATGATCTACCCCAAGGACTTCGACTCGAAGGAGATAATCTCCGACAAAATAAGCGAATATAACAGCGGCAAGGAAGAAAACGAGCAGATAAATTACACCGACTACATCGGCATTATGCTCTCCTCCGTTACGACGATAATCAACGCAATAAGCTACGTGCTCATCGCGTTCGTTGCAATCTCGCTCGTGGTATCGTCGATAATGATAGGCATTATCACCTACATCTTCGTGCTCGAGCGCACCAAGGAGATCGGTATACTCCGCGCCGTCGGTGCATCGAAGCGTGACGTGGCGCGCGTGTTCAACGCGGAAACGCTCATCGTCGGCTTCACGGCAGGTATGCTCGGAATTGGCGTAACGCTGCTTCTGTCGATACCCGTCAACATCATCATCGAGCACTTCACCGACATCGCAAACGTCGCAAGGCTGCCGTTTGTGGGAGCGGTCGCACTCGTTGTCATCAGTATGGTGCTGACGTACATCGCGGGACTTATCCCTGCGCGTGTGGCGGCGAAGAAGGATCCTGTAATAGCACTTCGCAGCGAATAAAATATCAGAAAGAGCCACGGAAATTCCGTGGCTCTTTTATTGTGTAAAAGCGCTATCGCATTATTTCGTGAAAATCGCCGACACTTCGCGGTACCCTTTGGCGTGCGTACGTCTACGTTGTGGCATATAATTAAGTTAATAAATATTAAGGAGTTTGTATGCCACTTTTCGGAATAGAGGTTTCAAAGTACAACGGAAATATAAACCACGCCGCCGCGAAAAATGCAGGCGTTCGCTTTGCTATCGTTGCGGCGAGCGTCGGCGAGTGTGGGGACAGCCGCTTTGAGAGCAACGTGAACGGCTTTCATACGGCGCACGTGCCCGTCGGCGCGTGCCACACTCTTACGGCGACAAGCGTGCACGACACGCTCAGAGAGGCGTGCTTCTTCATCGACACGATAACGCCATACCGTGATAGGCTCACGCTTCCGCCCGTCTGCCGCGTAGATACGGAAGGAGTCACGCCGCATCTTACCAACGTCTTTATAAAATGCGTCAAGGACGCAGGTTTTGACGCGTGTGCCGTGTCAGACGGTACAGACGCGCTCTGTGACGGTGCGCCGATGATACATACCCATACGCGTACGGGACAGCTTGTAGGCGTTGTGGGCGAGTTTGCGTGCGCGTTCGGGTACGCGCCGATCTCGCGGCCGATAATAAAATCGCGCACGGATATTACGGACGACGTGCTCGACTATATCGAACGGCACGAGCGAGGAGAATACATTATCGCAAGGCTCGCGGATATGATCGTTGCAAAGACGGTGAAGCCACTTGCAAATGCGTCATACGAGCGTATAGTGCCTCTCATCAGGCTCTCTTGTAGGCTTTCAGTTGAGGATATGGCGCATCTGTGCTCTTACTCCGACGGAGTGGAGCTCTTGCGCGAGCTGTACTCGGCTATGGTGAGGTAAAAGAAAAAGTCCAATGCTTAAGCATTGGACTTTTGTTTATATAGCGATATGCGCTCGGGTGAAATGTCGCCGTGCACAAGCACCTCGGGTGAAAAGAAATTGTCGCTGTATGCCAAAACGGGCACCGACGTAACCTCATATATTTTGGTAAAAAGCCGTGATGCTTCGAGGTTTATCGGAATATTTTTACCGCCGTATTTTTCTCCACCATACTTATACATCATAGCCAAACTGATGTAATCCATTTCGGCAACAGTGCAACTTTCCTCGTCAACTGAAATTTCAAAACAAACGGTATCATCAGAAAAAAGCTTCTGATCGTCAGGCGATAACCAACAATAAATTACATTCCTTCGAAGTTCTGTAAATACTTCGTAACGCGAGGTAGCCTTCAAGCCTTCACGAAGGATTTTTTTAAGATTTTTCTTATCTGTATAATGGTAGAGCTTTATCATTTTCACAATCTCCTTTCAGAAATAAAAAGTCACCTGCTCTGAGTTCTGCACGAACAAGCTCTGCACGTATAGCAAAAAAGGACAGCTTGCGCTGTCCTCGTTTGTTGGTGGGAGCAGGTGGATTCGGTCCACCGAAGTCACTGACAACAGATTTACAGTCTGCCCCCTTTGG
>JAZSJI010000201.1:0-2700 GCA_045534235.1 Candidatus Flemingiibacterium sp.
CTTGCAGGTCTTGCACTTTTCAAAGTCAATCTTCGCAACGGTCATCTTCTTGCCGCAGATCTCGATCTCTTCCGTCTCGGTTTCGCTTATAGCACCGAGAGGACAAACCTTCGCGCACTTACCGCAAGCATCGCAGATGCTGCCCTCGCGGATAGGCGTAGGCTCGATCTCCGCATCGGTGATGATCATATGGAAGCGCTGACGGGGACCGAAGCGCTCGGAGAGCGGAATACCGCCAAGTCCGATCTCGCAAAGTCCGCAAGCTACTGCCGCGTAGTCGAAATCGGGAAATACGTTAGGCGCAGGTCTGCCGTCTGCTACGGAAACGCCGGTAGGAGCAATTTCTGTGGGATTCGGGAAAAGCGGAACAGCTTCCCAGCCCTCGTCCTCGAGAGTGTTGGTAAGGCCATAGCAGGCTATGGAGAGGAATTCGTCCTCCAGCCACTTCGCGCCGAACAGCGCATAGTCACCGAAGTTCGTACCCTCCTCAACGCCGCGAAGTGCGCCGCGGCAAACGCGCTTGCCGACCATAATTACGGTCTTGCCCTCGGGAAAAATAGAAAAGGGGTTTTTCTGCGGCTCAACGCACGCGAAGCGGGATTTGTCTGCGAAGCCGATGAGGTCAATGCCCTCACGCTTAACGGCCTCTTCGATTTTCTTCTTAAGATCGTTCATTTGTGTTGCCTTTCAAAAATTATTTGCGCGCAGTTATACTCTCGCGCCATCGTTTACAGTATATCACCGCGCATTTTTTCGTGCAATAAGTAAACACAATATATTTTATTTTTTCGAAACTTGATTTTTTTAAAGAGATGTGGTATCATAACAGTATAAGAGGTGATTATTAATGAATTTCAGTCGAGATATGAATGTATCAAGGCTCGTCGCTCACGCCTATGAGTATAAAAAAACAAAAGCCGTCCACGTCAGCAAGGAGCACGTTCACACGCTGACGCTTCGCGTCTTTGGCACAAAGGTAATAACGCCCGAGGGCGCACCGAAGCCGCTCGTCTCCGACGCAGGCAGTATAACGTATATCCCGAGCGGCGTCGCATACAGCGAGGCGGCGCACGACGACGGACTTGCGTACTCTATCCACTTCGAGCTTTACGAGGATTGCGATTGTTCCGCCTTTGTCTACAAGCCGGCATCAAGCATCGAATACGCAAATCTTTTCCGCGTGCTGTGCGAGGGATACCGCGCAGGATACGAGCGCGACTACCGCTGTTTGTCGCTCTTTTACGCGATACTCGCGCAGCTCTCGTCAGACCTTTCGCGTACCGAGCGTCACGCCGTGCCAAAGCGCATCCGCCACGCAATTAACGTTATAAACCGCCTGTATTCCGAGCCCGACCTCGCCGTCAGCGAACTCGCTGCCGAGGCAAATGTGAGCGACGTATATTTTCGTCGCGAGTTTCGCGCGTGCGTCGGAATGTCGCCGATAGAATACATAACAAAGGTACGCCTTGAAAACGCAAAGGCGCTCCTCGATACCGGAGTTTATCAGGTCAGCGAGGTAGCGACGCGCTGTGGCTTTGACAGCATAAGCTATTTTTCACAAAGATTTAAAAAGGCGTACGGACTGTCGCCGAGCGAATATATGAAGCGGCAGGAATAGCGCAACCCCCTAAAGATTTTACAAAAAGCCTCTTGACAACCGCGCGTCATTGTGATATCATTATGATATCACATATAGGAGGTTGATACTTATGAAAGAAAAAATCTTATCCGGCAGAAAGAATGGTATGCTTGCTTTAATTGTTGGCATACTTCTGTATCTCGCAGGAATAGCTACGTGTATATTTGGCGGCATACTGCTTGATAACGGAACTACCGCTGTCGGCGCAGCACTCCTTGCAGTTGGCCTTGTCTGGGCATCTATCGGTTGGATTCCGTTCCTTGGCCTCAAAATACTCAAGCCACAGGAGGCGCTTGTGCTCACGCTGTTCGGCAAATATATCGGCACACTCAAGGACGCCGGCTTCTACTACGTAAATCCCTTCTGCACCGCAGTAAATCCCGCGGCAAAGACAAAGCTCAGCCAAAGCGGTGACGTGAGCAGTAACAGCAGTCCGCTTCGCGTAAACGCAAGCACGGGCAACGTCACAATTGACACGGGTGCAAACAAGATATCCCTCAAAATAATGACGCTCAATAATCAGCGTCAGAAGATAAACGACTGCCTCGGAAATCCCGTTGAGATCGGCATAGCGGTCACCTGGAGAATAGTAGATACCGCCAAAGCAGTATTCAACGTTGACAACTACAAGGAATATCTCTCCCTTCAGTGTGACAGCGCATTGAGAAACATAGTTCGTCTTTACCCTTATGACGTGGCTCCCAACGTGGACACCACCGGTGACGGACTTGCCGATGACGGAAGCCTGCGCGGCTCCAGCGACATCGTTGCGGGACGCATCCGCGAGGAGATTCAAAAGAGAGTGGAGGAAGCAGGCATTGAAGTGATCGAGGCTCGCATCACCTACCTCGCCTACGCCACCGAAATTGCCGCCGTCATGCTCCAGCGTCAGCAGGCATCGGCGATCATCGATGCCAGAAAGATGATCGTGGACGGTGCTGTTGGCATGGTGGAAATGGCTCTTGAGCGTCTGAATGAAAACAAGGTAGTGGAGCTTGACGAGGAGCGCAAGGCTGCCATGGTATCCAATCTCTTGGTAGTACTCTGCGGAAACCACGACG
>JAZSJI010000211.1:0-3455 GCA_045534235.1 Candidatus Flemingiibacterium sp.
CCTTGCCCTCGCCCTGCATTAAGAACTTGATGATCTCCATAAGATCGTGTACGTTGTAGTTTTCGCCAACGGCTGCCCACGGCACGCGCGTTGCACCTGTGTTGTAACGGAAATCTGTTGCCTTACCCATAGTAATTCTCCTTTGTGTAATAAAAATAATGTTCGGTAACTTTATTATACCAAATAATAGCGAAGTATAAAAGATATATATTTCCCAACTTTTTGTATTATATTCCCGATTTTTGAGCGGTATTGACAAAAACCAGACGGCTTGCCATAATAAAAAAATGCTGAAAAGTGCATATTTTAAAGACGAAAATGCATTGCTTTTTGATTTGATGTTTGCTAAACTCTAATCAAGGGAACGAAAAGTATTCGAAAATAACAACGAATTTAATTCGAAAAAAGCAAAAACTATTGATTTTTTGTACTGCATTTTGGTAAAATGGATAGTGTAGCACAATAAATCTGTAATTTGCTTGTCCGAAAATTTATATCGGGTGCCGCCAAAAACTTAAAAAAGCCCATTTGCAGGGAGAAAATAATACACATTGGTGCCGTGAGTGCAGGCTTGGTACATTGCGAAGTTTTTGTCAAACTTTGGTGAATTCCTTGACAAATATGCAATGTCGCTGTAAAATATATAATATTATTATATATATGATACGAAACGCGTAATAAGATACATCTTCGTTTGGCAGCGGCAAATCGTGCTTTTCTCCATAACAATCGTTGATTCCTCTATTGAAAGTGTATTGAAATATTCTATATAATTTAATCAGGCGCATACCTTATAGGTTCGCAATGTGACCGCAAGGAGAGTGGGAGATATGGTCATAAACTACGATATTCCGAAAATAAATCGTATGCTGAAGGACTTTTACAACGCTACGGGCGTAAATATGGACCTCTTGAAAGAAGACTTTTCCTTTGTCGGCAACCAGAGCTCTTGGGAAAATAAGCGGTATTGCAGAGCCGTTCAGAACACCGTAACCGGAATGAAGGCGTGCTTTGCCTCAGACGCCAATCTTCTGAAAAAAAGCCGTGAGAGCAAGAAGGTCGAGATGCACGTGTGTCACGCGGGCCTTGTCGACGTTGCCGTGCCGATCCTTTATAACGAGGCTATAATCGGTTACGCTATTTTCGGTCAGATCAAGATGGAAGAGGATTTTTCGCGTATGCGCGGATACATTGCAGACCTCGGTCTTGATGAGGCTGAGATGGAGAGCCTTTACAATGAGATCTCCGTTTTCAGCGCTGACAGGATACAGAGCATATCAAATCTTGCGCAGATGGTAGTCAAGCATATACTGCTTGAAAATATGCTTCGCCCCGACCTTGACGATAATATCCAAAATGCAGTCTATTATATAAATGAAAATCTCTCGGAGCCTCTGTCTGTGCAGAGCATCTCCAAAAACGCGGGAATATCCAAGAGCGCGCTTTACCGTGGATTCCACGCGCATTTTGGCTGCACTGTAAGCCGCTACATAAGCCGCGCCCGTATTGAAAAGGCAATCGCGCTTTTAGCGGATAATAATCTTTCCATCGAGGAAATAGCGCTTCGCGTAGGCTTTGCCGACGGCTCGTATTTCAGCAAGAGCTTTAAAAAAGAGAAGGGAATATCGCCTCTGAAGTATAGGAAAAAGAGTAGGGAAAAGAGTGAATAAAAAGAAGCGGAACGCCACGCGGCGTTCCGCTTTTACATATCTGATTATATAATGTCGGCACTTGCGAGTGCGGCACGAAGCTCGTCTGCAGTCATTTCGGTGCAGAGATAACGCTTGCCTGCAATAGGCAGAATTGCGTTGCCGCCGCTCATCTCGGTCGCGACGTCGCACCCTGCGAGCTCGTCCTTGTACGTGAACGCACCGTCGAGCTTTACTGAAAGCTTTGCGTCGGCGCTGTTGTGCCATATAACGGCACACGCCTTGCCAAGACGCTCAAACGTGAACGCGTAAACGTCCGCGTTCTTTTCGGTGAGCTCCTTTACCTGATAATACGGAACAAGCTCATATTCACCCGCTTCGTTTATAAGTAAGGTGTGCTCCGTGCCCGTATCTTTAAGCATTTGTTTGCGCTCGGGCGTTAAGAAGCCGTTTTCACGAACGTCCTCCCATCTTGCGATGACCTTGCAGAGGTCGTCGATGCGGGGGTGATTTTTTCGCGCCTGTTCACCAATAGCAATTGCGCCGGGGCAATCCCAAGCCGCGCCTCTCGACGTACCATATTCAAGCACGTCTGCGCGCATATCCATACCTATGCGCCACCAGCCGAAGTTAAGACGGGTGAAGTCGTCAGCCATTCTGGATGCTTCAGCGAAGGGATGCTCGATTATCATTTCCTTGAATATATCGGGGCCGAAGGAATCGAACGCGTTACCGCCCGAAAGCATATGCCACGAGAAGTGCGACTTTGCCGCGCCCTCGCAGTAGGTAGGAGCAGGGCTTAACTTTTTGAATACGCGATACTGTGCGAGCGGAACGGTGACCTCAAACGGTGCCTGCGTGCCCTCCGAGCCGTCGTAGTATACGAACTCGAAGCCGCATTCCCATATCTTTGCGATCTTATCTGCGATCTCGTCCTGGAGAGAGGTTGTCTGATCGACGTACACGCTGTTTCCGCAGAACTCGGAGATGTCAAGAAGGCCGCCCCACTCTCCAAGCTCGTGCGTGCGTACGGTGGTGTTGTAAGCGCCGCGAGTGCAGCCGTAGAACTTGTACGGACGCTCGGTGGTGAAGCCCTCGTAGGAGATAAGCTCGCCCATAAACATAAGCACGCGGCAGTCGGGGTGAACGATAGGTCCGGTGGGATCCTCTTCAACGTAGATCTCGGTGTCGTCAATCGAGAGCGGCTTTGACAGACGGAATTTTCTCGTCGTGTTAAGCCTGTAGTCAGCGACGGGGCTTACGTAGTCGGTGTAAAGACCGACGTGAGTGTGAAGGAAGTGGTAGCCGACGGTGAGGCCTGCATCACGCATCTTACCGATCATCTCGCGAAGGCTGTCGAGGCCGTTTTCGTACTCCTCGCGCAGATTATAGTTTCCGCATCCACCGTAAGGACGCTTTGGCGGATCTTTTGCAATTACGGGATAGTAGAGCGATACGTTTTTAATGCCCGCCTTCTTAATAAACTCGATGTGCTCGTCTACGGTGTTCGGGAGAATATCTCCGCTCTGATAGTAGGAGCGGTTAAGCTTGCCCGAACGGCGGCTTTCGACGCCTTTTGGCAGATCGTAGTCGTATTCGATGTCGTTTATAGCGTCGAGCAGCTCGTCCTTATCGGAAACGATAAGACCGACGGTCGCGCCCTTCAGATAATATTCACGCAGCGACTCGCCAAAAAGCACTTTGTGATCTCTGTGCGCCTCGCTGTCGATTCTGGGATACGGATCGCAGGCGAGAACGTTTACAGCCGCCTTGTCGTCCCACACGACGTTAAGGATCTCGCCGAAA
>JAZSJI010000184.1:0-2108 GCA_045534235.1 Candidatus Flemingiibacterium sp.
AGCCGCAAATGCACACGAGAGACACTATCATCGGTATTATTGAGTAGCCGAGGCCCTTGAGCACGCCGGAGAGGACGTCCATCAGTCCGCAGATGAAATAGGTGCTCAAAAGCAGACGCATAATTTCGAGGGTGTAGGCGAGTATTTGCTCGCGGTTGGGGTCGGATGCGTTTACGTACATATTGGATATCGGCTCACCGAGCAAGAGAACCGTCTGTCCTACGAGGATACCCGCTACCGCCACCTGTACGAGGGAGTAGAGGGTTATCTTCTTGATTCTGCTGATATTGCCCGCACCGTAATTCTGACCGGTGAAGGTTAGGGCTGCCTGGTGGAATGAGTTGCAGGCGGTGAAGGTCAGGGAATCGATATTATTTGCGATGGTGAACGCTGTTACCGCGCTGTTGTTAAGCGTGTTTATTCCGCTGGTGAGAAGAATATTGGATATGCTGAAGATCGAGCTCTGAAGTCCCGATGGGATTCCGAAGCGCAGGATTCTTGCAAAAAGTGCCGTATCAAAGACGAGCTTCGACGGGCAGAAGCCGTAGCATTCGCTCCGCCTAAAAAAGAGGACAAGCACGACTGCTAATGCGGACATATACTGCGACACGATAGTTGCTATTGCAACGCCCGCTACCGACATATTGCACACGATCACGAAGAAGAAATTAAGTCCTACGTTTACCATTCCTGTGCTTGAGAGGATTATAAGGGGTGTTTTCGAGTCGCCGACCGAGCGGAGCACTGCTGCGCCGAAATTGTATATCGCCGTTGCGGGGATTCCTATACAGATTATTCTGAAATAGAGGACCGCGCCTTCAAGGAGCTCGGGCCGCGTACCCATAAGTATGAGCGCGGGGCGTGAGATGCCGAGGCCGATTCCCATAAATGCAAGACCGCCGACAAGCGCGATGATGAGTGCCGTATGTACCGCTCTTGACACCATTATCTCGTTTTTCGCGCCGTATGCCTGCGCAACAACGACGCTGGTGCCAACGGATATGCCGATGAGCAGATTTATCGTGAGATTAGTAAGCGACGAGGTCGAGCCGACGGCACCGAGTGCGTTTGGGTCGCCCGAAAATTGACCGACTACGATATTATCCGCCATACTGTAGAGTATCTGCAATATGCCCGTCGCCATTATAGGTAGGGCGAATAGTATAATTCTCCAAAATATAGGTCCTTCCGTGAAGGATAATTTTTGGGTTTTTGTCAAAACGCGTACCTCCCTTCGAGTCTTGAGGTTTTGCAGTAAAAAAACATAGATTTTATCGCGGGGAGATTATTTTCCTTATACATTATATAGCCATCGCTCGCGTTTGTCAACGAAAATTGGAATTTAATTTTTTGTCGTCGCTATATTGACAAACGGCGCAGCAAGGTGTAGAATAATGTACGTAAAAAGGAATAGACGTGGACTACCGTCCTTAGCCATTTTAAAGATCTTTTGTGCCTTATGCGAGAAATTCGCAACATAAAAAGGGTTTAACTTAGGATGCTATTGGTTATGTGGACGCTCGTGGGTGATCTTCATTCACGGATAAGGAAAGTGCGGTGCAAATCCGTCGCAACAGCCATTACCGTAACAGTCGGAATGCTTATCACTCTGTGACGCGGAATAACCCTTGGGCAGAGTGGAGGGAGTGCGGCGCGGTATGACAGGATACCTATGCCTATTTGCACCCTTCATTGAAGGGTGCTTTTGCTTTATCCTTTTGAAATAAAAAGGAGAAAAAACATGAAAAGAACTTTAACGACGGTAATGACTTTAATTCTCGCGCTCGTTATGATATTCTCCCTTGCATCGTGTAATACTGTCGACGCAGAGGGCGTATGGGAGAGCGCAACTTATCTGAAGGATAAGGAGTTTGGCAACGGCGCAACGACAATTCAGGTAGAGGTGAAGGCTGGCGAGCAGTCGGTTACCTTTACGATAAATACCGATAAGGATAATCTCGCCGATGCACTTCTTGATCACGGGCTTATCGAGGGCGAGGATTCGCAGTACGGTATAATGATAAGCCACGTAAACGGTATACGCGCTGATTACACTCTTGACGGTGCGTACTGGGCTTTATACATCGGCGGTGAGTATGCTCTTACCG
>JAZSJI010000092.1:0-5272 GCA_045534235.1 Candidatus Flemingiibacterium sp.
AACATCTCGAGGCGCTCAACGTATTCGGGATCGTCGGGCTTCTTCTTGGTAAGCGGCGAGATCTCGATCGGATGGTCCATAACGAAGGTAGTCTGAATAAGGTGATGCTCGACGAACTCCTCGAAGAAGAGGTTTAAAATATCGCCCTTGGTGTGACGATCCTCGTAGTGAACGCACTTCTCGTCTGCGATCTTGCGTGCTTCCTCAAGCGTCTTAATCTCACCAAAATCAACGCCCGAATACTTCTTGACAGCATCAACCATAGTAATGCGCTCAAACGGCTTGCCAAGGTCCATAGTCACGCCGTTATATACGATAGTGGTGGTGCCGAGAACCTCTTTTGCCACGTGACGGAACATATTCTCGGTAAGGTCCATCATACCGTGGTAATCGGTGTACGCCTGATACAGCTCCATAAGCGTGAACTCAGGATTATGACGGGTGTCAAGTCCCTCGTTACGGAATACGCGGCCGATCTCGTAAACTCTCTCAAGTCCGCCGACGATGAGGCGCTTTAAGTAAAGCTCGAGCGAAATGCGAAGCTTGAAATCCTCGTCGAGTGCATTGAAATGCGTTTCAAACGGTCTTGCAGCCGCGCCGCCCGCGTTCGATACGAGCATAGGAGTTTCAACCTCCAAGAAGCCCTGCGAATCGAGGTAACGGCGAATAGAGCTGATTATCTTCGAGCGCTTGATAAAGGTATCGCGCGACTCGTTGTTCATTATAAGGTCAACGTAACGCTGACGGTAACGCGTGTCGGTGTTGGTAAGGCCGTGGAACTTCTCGGGGAGTATCTGAAGGCTTTTTGAAAGCAGCGTAACCTTCGTTGCGTGAATGGAGATCTCACCCGTCTTGGTGGTGAACACAGTACCTACAACGCCGACAATATCGCCGATGTCGAGCTTCTTGAATGCCGCATAGGGTACCTCGCCGAGGTCATCGCGTGCCACGTAGCACTGAATGTTGCCCTTGAGGTCGAGAATATTGCAGAACGAAGCCTTACCCATAACGCGCTTGGACATCATACGTCCTGCAACGCTTACCTCTTTACCCTCGAGCTCGGAGTAATTTTCCTTAACGTCGGTGGTGTGGTGGGTAACGTCATACTTTGTAATGGTAAAGGGATCGTTTCCCTCTGCCTGCAGTGCCGCAAGCTTATCGCGGCGAACCTGACGGAGCTGACCGAGCTCCTTTTCAGTCATAGGCGCACTCTCCTGCGCCGCATTATTTCTTTCATTTTCTGCCATTTTAATGTAACTCCTTTCCTTTGAAAGTGTTGTTCCCTGCGGACTCTTTACGCTCTCTTGCGCACCTCGAGCACCTTAAGCTTGATTATGCCCGATGGTGCTTCGACCTCAACGATGTCCTCTGCCTTCTTGCCGAGAAGCGCGCTTCCGATAGGCGACTGGTCGGAGATGTTATTCTTAAGCGGATCGACCTCGTTAGTACCAACTATGTTGTATTCGACCCCCTCGTCGAACTCCTCGTCGTAAACGCGAACGGTAGTACCGAGGTTAACGACGCCGGAGTTGAGATCCTCCTCGCTTACGACTACTACGTTTTTAAGAAGCTGCTCGAGCTCCTGAATACGGCTCTCGACCTTTGCCTGCTCATTTTTAGCCTCGTCGTACTCGCTGTTCTCGGAAAGGTCACCGAAGGAACGCGCGATCGCGATCTGCTCCTTAACCTCAACACGTCTGACGTTCTTGAGGTATTCGAGCTCCTCGGTCATCATCTTAAGACCTTCGGGGGTAAGAACTAAAGGTTTGTTTGCCATTGTTGTATCTCCTGTTTCTGTTATTTTTTTATTGTTATATTACAGTCCGCGGTTTATATTATTCAGCCGCGGAGCTATTTAATACCTCAACAGCCTTCATAAGCTGTGCGTCATCTGCATCGGGTATCTTGTAAATATTCATATTAGCAACGCTCTCGTCCATCTCGCAGGGGTAATCGGGCTGAACGCCGATGCCCTCGTAGCAATCCGAGAAGGGCGGATAGTACATATGCGTCGATATACCGAACGCCGAGCCGTCGGAGAGAGTAACGATGTTCTGCATCGTGCCCTTACCGTACGTAACAGTACCGATAAGCGGTGCCTTGTCGTAGTCCTGCAAGGCCGAGGCGAAAAGCTCGCCCGCACTCGCCGTGGACTCGTTTATAAGAACCGCCATAGGCATATCAAGCTCGTTTGCGTCGGAATACTCCGCGCTCATACTATCAGCATTGTCGGCAACGCGGATAATCGGTCCTTCGGGAAGAAGATAATCGAGTATCTCGCAGATAGCGGTAAGCTGTCCGCCGGGATTGTAGCGCACGTCGAAGATAAGACGCGTCGCGCCGCCGTCCCTCAAGTCCTTTACAGCCGCCTTGAACTGCTCGGGTGTGCCGAGGTCAAACTCAAGTATGCGGACAACGCCGATGGTAGGATCGGACTCAAGAAAGCGGCTCATTACCGTGGTTTCGTTGATGTATCCGCGCGTGATCTTAAAATCAATATACTCGCCGCCGCGGTATACTGTAAACACAGCGTCCGTTCCGGCAACACCCTGAAGCTTGCTTACAGCCTCGCTGTAGCCAAGCTCGGCAACGTCCTCATCGCCAACCATAACGATATAGTCGCCGGGCTCAACGCCGGCTTCAAGTGCAGGCGAATCCGGCATTACGTTAATTATCTCGATCATACTGTTCGTCCAGATGACGTGTACGCCGATGCCCTGCATTTCTGCGTTGGTATCGTCCATCCACAGCGCGAAATCCTCTTTATCGAGGTAGTAGGCGTATTTATCGCCCGTACCCGCGATATATCCGCGGATAATATAGTCGGTAAGCTCCTCCTCGTCCATCTCGCCGATATAGTGCTCGCGGTAAAACGCATCAACGTCCGCGAGCTTTTTATATGCGTCCATAGACTGCGTGAGGTTATCGAGCGAGCTCTCGTATTTGCTATAGAGCGTGACGAAGGTTATCTGAAAGGTGAGCACCGCCGCAAGCAGCATAAGTGCTATAGTCATACCGATCGAAATTTTTTTGGACATTTCAAATCTCCGTTGTTTATGCTTTAATTAAAGAATTTCATTGGGTTGGTATGCGCGCTGTTCTCGTAGAGCGAGAAATGCAGGTGGTTACCGGTCGAGCTTCCCGTCGAGCCGACGTGTGCTATGACCTGACCACGTGTTACCTTGTCGCCGACCGATACGAGCAGCTTTGAGCAGTGCGCGTAAAGCGTTGCGTATCCGCCGCCGTGGTCGACCATTATGTAGTTACCGTAGCTCCAATGGTAGGTCGCTATCGTGACCTTACCCGAGTTCGACGCATAGATATTCGTGCCGTAAGCGGCGGGAATGTCTATACCGTTGTGGAACTCCCATCTGCCCGTTATCGGGCTGGTGCGTCCGCCGTACTGCGACGAAACTCTGGTGTAGCTCGTCGGCACGGGCCAGAGGAACGTACCGCCGACAAACTTGGAATTTTCTCTTTCCTGAAGCTCTTTTAAGTATGCCTGAAGGGTTGCCTGAAGCTTCTGCTCCTCCTCGTCCATACGTGCGAGCATAGCCTGATAGGTCGCCTGATTGCTCTGAAGCCTCGAAAGATACGACGCCGCCTCATTCTTTTTCTTTTCGAGTGCCGCTTCGTCAGTCTTCAGCGCCGCAAGATACTCCTCCTGCGATGCCTTTTTTGCCTGATAATCGCTTCTGGCGCTTTCAAGCTCGGTTTTCTCCGACTTAAGCTGCTCCATTATCATCGTATCGTATTCGAGCATAGCGCCGATGCGGTCAACTCTCGAAAGAAAATCCGCAAGACTCGTCGCACCAAATAACATCTGAAGATAGCTTATCTGCCCTTCCTCGTGCGTAACACGGAGACGCTCTTTGAAAAGCTCGTACTTTGTAGCATATGCGTCCTCGCGCTCGGATATTTCACCGTTCTTCTGCTCTATGTTCGCGTTAAGCTCCGCGATAAGCTCTGTAGTAAGCTCAACCTTCTGAATAAGAATATTCATCTCGGAGTCAAGACGCTGTTTTTCCGCAATAGCCTTGGAAATATCGTCCTTGGCACCGGTTATCTGCGCCTCAAGCCCTGCCATCTGGCGATTAAGCTCGGCTATTTTATCCTCAAGCTCACGCGATTTCGCATCCGAAGGCGCTGCGTGTACAGGCTCGTTTGCGGTAGGTATAATGAATATAACGCATACGAGGCACATAAGAAGTGCCGCTATACGCATAATAGTTTTTCTGACTGAAGCCAAAGCGGTCGATTTTGTTGCTGTCTGCATTTTTGACCTCCTTGATCGGTTTAGCACACTTTAAGCGTTAAGGTGCTTTCTGGTGGAAATGGTACTTCCGATAATGCCCGTAAGTATGCCTATTACGAGGAACGCGAGCGCCGTGAGCGGCCATACCTCGCCAAACGGAAGTATCTCAACAAACGCGAGGCTTCCGCCCATCATAGAAACAACGTAGCTGTAGGTGTACCACTGAATAAAGAATGCGATAACGCTCGAGATTATGCCGATTATGATACCCTCGAAAACGAACGGCAGCATAATAAACCATTCGGTCGCGCCGACGTATCTCATTATGGATATCTCCTCGCGGCGTGCGTGCACCGCAAGCTTTATCGTGTTGATGATAACGAATATCGAAACCGCGAACAGTATCACCATAAACCATACGAGAACGAGCGAAATACCGCTCTTTACGTCCTCTATCGCCATAGCGAGGTCGAGGCGGTTGTTTTTGTTTGCGATACCGTCGATTCTGCCGATCTCGTAGTCAAGGTCGGCGACCTTTGCGTTGTCGATATAGGTTATAACGAAGGAGTGACGAAGGGGGTTATCACCTTCAACGAGATCGTAAAGTCCCGAATAGTCGGCGTATCTCTCCTTCTCCTCGGCGAGCGCGTCGTCGCGGTGGATAAACTCCACCTCGGACACGTTCTCGAGCGCGCGAAGCTTTTCGCCGATCTCGGCAACCTCCTCGTCGGTCTTGTTTTCGTCGATGAATACGACGATCTCGTTAAGCAGACCGAGATTTTCGAGGTTTGTGTTTATGTTAAGAATAAGAAGCGCGAAGCTTCCGATAACGACAAGACAGCTCATAAGCACGGTTATCGACGCGATGCTCATTATGCCGTTGCGCCAAAGTCCCTTGAAGCTCTGTCCAAGGAAATAGGAAAGTCTGTATCTCTTCATACCTTCATACCTCCTACCTCGTCGCTTACGACCTTGCCGTCCTTTATTTTGACCACACGCTGCTGGAAATAATCAACC
>JAZSJI010000093.1:0-16595 GCA_045534235.1 Candidatus Flemingiibacterium sp.
CGAATAAAATGCATCGCCTTTTCGGGCTCCTTGCAGCGTGCATAGCCAAGTGCCGGGAAGGAATCGTACCACGACCAATGACGCGCTTCTTCTGTTGTCTGATCGCTCTGATAGGCCCAAGGCGTTTTTGAACGACGAAGATTTTCATCCATAGAGTATGTATCTATGACACGCGCAGGAATATCGTGAGGCAAGGCCCAAAGCGCCATACTGCTCGTATAAGGTGCGTTGGTGTATGGCATCAGAATGCCGTCAACACGGTTTTTCTCGATAGGCTCAAGCAGCTGCTTGCTTTCCTCGATAAGCTTTTCATCGCCGAGCAGCTGTCCGGCATACAGGAAAGAGTTTGACATACTCATCTGAATGAACGTATCAACCTCTACCGCAACGCCGCTCTCGTCAGCCGCCTCAACGGGACCGAGCCAAATTTTTCCGTTATCTCTGCGGATAATAGTTGCATCCCAGAACACGAGAATATCGCGTATAAGATCCTTCATTTCGTCCGTCAGAATATCGGGATCATAGCACCACTGGAAATATATCGCGGAGATCATCACACCTGCGTTGTATGGCTTGTAGCCGGTTATAAAATGCACGAAATCGTTTGCAATAGAGTCGCACGTGCAGTCGTCCCAGCCTGATATAGTCGTACCCGGATATCCGAGCGAAGCAAGACGCTTCTTATTTGCAGGAACACCGTTAAGATAGAACTGTATAAACTTACGTCCCGCTTCAATGCTACCCGAGGAAAGGAGGGACATATGATGCTGCTGTGCATCCGGAGCGCAGTAAAGTCCGCCACCCCAGAGATGCGGAAGCGTACCCGTGGTAAGTCCGCCGTAATCGGGATGCTGTGCGGCGAGAACTACGTAGCGGCTGAGGTAATAGAGATACTCGATGTTTTTATCAGGAATCTCGATCTTACAGTCACCGAACTTTCTTGCCCAGGTTTTGCAGTGCTTTTCGTAAAGTTCATCATAGCAGAACTCGGTGCTCTTAAGGCTTTCGAGCTTTTGTTTCCAATCCGTGCCGTCGCTTTCGTCAAGACAGCACATCATACGGCGTGCTCTGAAGCCCTTCTTTACGTTTTTGAAAAGACCGGAGTCACAGTCCTGTGTGTCATAAGCGATGTCGCTCTTCAAAAATCCGCCGCCGTTAATGTCGCCGGACTTATACGTAAAGCTGTGCATACGGTCATTTACGGCCTCGGATTCAAAGCCTACCTCATAGGGGAGCGTGACCGGCTCGGGAAGGCGGCTGAACATAGGCTTGCCTTCAACAAAGCCGATATGTACCTCCAATTCGTCGGGGCAGTTGGTCACGCAAAGCTCCATACACCAAATATCGTCGTCGGTCAGGAAATTGGTAATGTCCATCTCAAAGCCGCCGGCATATTTAATATGTGTTTTTAGGGTCGCCGTCTGCGGGATCATTTCCTGCTCGTACCAATTAGGCACAGCCTGAGCGCGGTGCATAATTACCTGAAATGCGCCGCGGGCTACCGGTTGAATGCGATTGGTCTTTCTGAGTGCCGTATGTGCAACCTTGCTCCAACCGCAGCAAAGGCCCTGATGAAGAACCCCGTGCCAATGACCATTTTTGTGATTGTAGTGCGAGCCCATATTGTCCAGCAGCAGACTGCTCTTTCCGTTGCCGAGATACGCGGGAAAATACTCTTGCGGTGATAAAGGCGTTGCTTTCATAATATTTCTCCATTTCGATTAGTCTATAAAAATATCTTCTAATCAAATTATAACTCACTCACTATGATTATGACAGTCATTTTTGTGCTAAACAAGTTCATTTTTGTACACAATCGGATGGTCGGCTATTGACATTTTTGTTTTGCTGTGATACCATAAACTTACGGGATGTCCCGAATAAAAAAGGCAGGGTACAGCTATGAACGATAAATTTATGTGGACATATTTAATTCACTTGAGTACGCACTTTTGGGGTGATGAAACCACCCCTGCAACCGGCTGGTACGGTTTGAAGCCGTGGAGTGACAATAACAATGTCGATATTGACGTATGGGACGGAACGGTCAAGTACCTTGCAGAAACGGGCTTCAACACGCTTATTATCGACCTCGGAGATGCGGTGCAGTATGAAACTCATCCCGAAATCGTCGCTCCTGACGCGTGGAGCAAGGATTTCATGAAGAAGAAGCTCGATGAAATGCGCGCTCTTGGCATTACGCCTATCCCGAAGCTTAACTTTTCCACCACTCACGACGCGTGGACGAAAAAGTATCATAGACTTGTATCAACTCCCGAATATTATACCTTCTGCGCTGACGTCATTGGTGAGGTATGTGAGCTTTTCGGTTCTCCCGAGCTGCTCCATCTCGGTATGGACGAGGAAGGACATCAGCCCGACCGCGCCCTCAGTGTTTGCAGAAACGGCGAGCTTTGGTGGCACGATCTTAACTTCCTTGCAAGGGAATGTGAAAAGCACGGTGCGCGTCCGTGGATATGGTCCGACCGTATGTTTGTTAACACCGACGAGTTTTTTGAAAAAATGTCAAAATCCATACTGCAGTCGTATTGGTACTACGCGAGATTCCAGGACTATCCCGAGGGGCACGAATACAACAAGCTTCTCACAGGCTATGCGCTTCTCGAGGAGCACGGCTTTGAGCAGGTACCTACCGCATCCTGCTTCTCTAACAACGACACTACGCGCGAAACGCTCGCACACGGCAAAAAAATCATATCTCCTGAGCTATTGAAGGGCTATATGACCGCTCCGTGGAAAATGACGCACACCAATCGCCGTTTTGACCTTCTCAAGGAAGCGGAAATATTCTATCACGCACGTAAGGAATTCTATCCCGAAACGCTGTAAACGTATTGGTTAAATAAAAAACGGCTGAGTCTAAAGGCGAAAAAATCCTTTGGCTCAGCCTTTTGTTATCGTAAAATCATTCTGATTGCCCAGAGCTGCATACGCTTTGGAAGCGCATTCAAGATAAGAAGCAGAGGGTTACGGTTTATGCTGTACGCAAAGGCTGGATTTCGTTTTGCGATGATGGCGAGTGTCTTTTTGGCAATTTTTTCGGGTGCAATACGTCTTGCCTCGACCCCGTTAACAATCTTTTTAAATCGGTCGGCGTTGCAGGTGTAGAGCTTTGTATTTTCACAGAAGCTCTCAAGCGCGTCTGTAGAGGCACCGAGCATTCCCGTGTCGACTGCGCCTGCGCGAAGCACCGAAACCGATATTCCAAGGAGCTGCAGCTCCATACGAAGCGAATATGCGTACTTGTCAAGTGCACCCTTCGTCACAGCGTAAATACCTGTGAAGGGAAGCGGGGCGAGCGGTGCAAGCTCGCTTGTCGTAATTAGAATGTGACTGCCTTGGGTTAGAAGTGGGAGAGCAGCCTTGTTTGTCAAAAAAACGCCCTTAAGATTAACGTCAAAAATACGTTGAAAGCTTTCGGTATTCATTTCAACTAAAGAATCAAGCATATAAATTCCCGCGAAATGAACGACCGCTAAAAGTGAATCGGTATACGAGCGCACTATGTCAATAGCAGCGCTTATGCTCTCCTCAAGGGTGATGTCGGTTTCTATAGGAATAATATTTTCTTCAAGTTCGTCAACCTTTTTATCGAGAGCAAATACTCGAAATCCGCGAGCCTGAAGCGCCTTGGCTGTAGCGCGCCCCATACCGCCGTATGCACCCGTTATAAGTACGTCTTTCATTATGCTTACTCCGTTATCTGTTTGTACGGTACTCTCGCGGACGGAACGAGCTTTGATGCCGCAGCGGTATGTGTCTGCTGATCGTCAAAGAATATATTTGCGCCGAATGCCTTGAGCACGTCACTTTTACTGATTCCGCCAAGAAAAAACGACTCGTCAATTCGCACGTTCCACGCTCGAAGAGTGCGTACTACGCGCTCGTGTGCAGGGGCATTTCTCGCGGTTACGAGCGCTGTTCTTATCGGCACGCTGTCTTTTGGGAACTGCTGCTGTATCAGTGATATGGTTTTTAAAAGCTTGGCGAATGGACCTTCAGGAAGTGGCTTTTGAGCATTTGCCTGCTCGTGATCTGTAAAGGCCTGCAGTCCCTTTTCCTGAAATATTTTTTCAGCCTCGTCAGAAAAGATGACCGCATCTCCGTCAAACGCGATACGTATCTCACTTATGTTATCGCTTGGATCTATCGGCAGATTGTCGTGTGAGCAGATTATGCCTGCGGCGAAGTTGGCGTTTATCGCCTCCTGCACGTCCTCCTCGTTTGCCGAGAGGAACAGATCCGTCTTGAACGCCGCAAGATACGGTGCGATAGAATTGCCGCCAACAAGTGCGGCGCGGCTTATGTCAAGACCGTAGCGCTCAATCGAGTTGAATATTCGAAGGCTGGTGTCAGCGCTGTTTTTGGACATAACTATTATTTCAGTGAGATAGCGTCCGTCAGCATTTAACTGCTGGAGTGCTTTAATTAGTGGAAATGCCGTGCCTGGCTTCAGAATATCCTTTTCGTGTGCTATCTGATATTCGGCGTACGCATCAAGACCTTCGTTTTCATAAATAGCGTTTTCAGCCTCGAGGTCAAAGAGTGCTCGCGAGGAAACACCTATAACTAATTTATCGTCTAACTTCAGTGCCATAAACTGCTCCTTTGGTCGATTGGGTATATATACATTATAGCATACCGAGTGGCTGATTACAAGAGGAAAGCGTAGATTTTGACTGTATTGAAAAAAGCTCAATTGTGTGCTATAATGTAAACAGATCATATATGGGGGGCGGTCTTATGGAAAACAAACGGTGCAGCTGGGTTAATTTGAAGAACGAAATATACGTTAAATACCACGACGAAGAGTGGGGACGTCCCTTATTCGACGACAAGCGGCTGTATGAGCTTTTGATATTGGAGTCCTTTCAGGCGGGACTTTCGTGGGAGTGTGTGCTAAACAAGCGCGAGGGCTTTCGCGAGGCGTTTGATAATTTCGACATAGACAAGGTTATCGCGTATGACGATGCCAAGCTACAGGCGCTTATGAATAATCCATCAATTATCCGCAACCGTCTTAAGATAAAGGCGGCGGTAAACAATAGTGCTGTATTCAAGAAAATCCAAGCGGAATACGGATCATTTTCGAATTATATATGGTCCTTTACCGACAATAAGGTGGTCGCGGAGGAGTTCACCGTCAGAACGACCTCCCCGCTTTCTGATGCGATCTCGAAGGATCTTAAGCGGCGCAAAATGACCTTCGTGGGCTCAACTGTTATTTATTCATTCCTGCAAGCAATGGGTGTGATAAACGGACATTCGCGCGAATGTATGTGCTACAAAGCGTATGATGACAATTAAAAAGCAAAACCGGGGGCTATGATAAGCCTCCGGTTTTTATACCTAATTATTTGTACGTTTCTCGCTTTGTATCTCTGACATTTTCCGTCTGATCTCACGCGCAACCTTTATAAGAAGTATTACGCCGAGAAGGGCAGTGAGTACGTTAACGCCAACAAAGTTAACCCATATACCGTCAAGTCCGAAGCTCCACAGTGCGCCGAGAATTATTACGGGGAATAAGAGGGCTGTCGAAACGGACATCAGCGTTGCGAGCACAGGCTTTTCTATAGCGCTGAGGAAGCCCTGCGTTGTAACGCCAAACCATCTGAAAAGATACGCAAAGCAGAAAAGTCTGATAGCTCGTGTGGATTCAGCCAAAAGCATAGCGTCCTCTGCTTTAACAAAGAAGGAAGCGACCGTCCCCGAGAAGAAAAACAGAATTGCAGTTGACACAAGTCCGACTGTAGCCGTACCGATATAGGCGCATTTTACAATGTTTTTTACTCGGCTATAGTTTGCCGCCCCCCAGTTGTAGCCAATAGAGGGGGCTAAAGAATCGCTGATTCCGTAAAGAAGCGGCCAGCAGAGGTCGCTCGAATACATAAGAACCGCATACACGGCAACTGCCGTCGTACCGCCGTCAGCACCCCAAGCCTTTGCGCCGAGTGTCATAAGCGAGATATTCATTAAAATAGACGTTATACGTCCGGATACGTTATTGAGAAACACGGGAGAACCGCAGGCTGCGATTTGCTTAAACATTGATACGTGAAAATGCGGCTTCGTGAACTGTAAAAGTGTTTTGCGGCGCAGGAATGGGATCATTGCAATGATAGAGCAAAGACACATGGAAATTGATACGGCGAGTGACGAGCCGACGACGTCCATTTCGAGGACAATAAGGAAAAAGGTCAAAAAACCGAGTGTTGCCAGATTAGAGCCAATGTTTATTATCATACTCGTTTTTACGTATCCGCTGATGCGAAGATAGTTGTCCATCGCAAAGAAGATCGAGGATAGCGGGCTGCAAAGCGCGCACACGCGAAGATACCTTACGGAGGTATCGAGCAGAACGTCATCCGCACCCATCATACGGCAAAGCGGCTCTGCCGTAAAAAACATCACGGTACCCATAATGATGGACGTTACGAATATCATGATCACGGAGCAGGAGAAAACGTTGTTTGCGGTTTTGTGCTCTTTTTTTCCGAGTGCGATAGATATTGGTACAGACGCGCCGACACCGATAAGATCGGCAAGTGAAAAGTTTATCATTACGAGCGGCATAGCGATATTAACTGCTGCAAATGCGCCCTCTCCGAGCTTTTGTCCTATAAATGCGCCCTCGATGATGCTGTATATCGACATAGCGAACATACTTATCATACCTGGCAAAGCCACAATAAAAAAGAGCTTCCACGGCTTCATTGTGGCATACATTGTTTCGGTATCGCGTTTCATTTATGCTATCCTCCAAAGGTGAGTGGTAATTTCGTTAAAAGTACTCCAAGTATTATATCATAAAATTCGCCCTCTTGCAATAGCATTCTGTGAATACGTATAGGTAATTTGCAGAGAAAAAGACCGACACCTTAATATGTCGGCCTTTTTCTGTAGCTTACTTTCTCACACGCTTGCGCTTCATATCCTTGTCCGCCGCCTTGCGCCACGCACCGCCGTCAAGCGGCTCATCACAGCGCATCGCGCTTATCGCCTGCGACATTGCGCAGTACATAACTCCCGTGCCTTCTGCATCCTGATGATAGTTCACCGCACGCTCGCGCTTAATTCCGATATTCTCCGCCGTTTCCACCGCATCGATGTTCGCGGCGAGGAAGATGAACTCCCAACCGTATTTCTCGCGTTGACGCTCGATCATCGCCTTGACCTTTTTGCTGTCATAGCGGTGGCTTGCGTTCTCCATACCGTCGGTGGTGATTACGAAGATCGTGTGCTCAGGCACATCCTCGGGCCGGGCGTACTTGTGTACGTTACCGATGTGATGTATCGCACCGCCGATGGCATCGAGAAGCGCGGTACAGCCGCGGACCTGATAATCTCTATCGGTCATCGGCTTGATACGCTCAAGCGGTACACGGTCGTGGATGACCTCGCTTTCGTTATCGAAAAGCACCGTGGAAACATACGCCGCGCCGTCCTCTTTTCGCTGCTTTTCGATGGTTGCATTAAAGCCGCCGATAGTGTCTGCCTCGAAGCCTGCCATAGAGCCGCTTCGATCAAGGATAAATACGATTTCTGTTAAGTTGTTTTTCATTTTCATTCCTCCAAAATACAATATGACTGCTCGGTTTTCACCTTACAGTCATATTGTACTATATTTTTATTCAGTTGTGGTCGCCCATCGGGCGACAGTTTTATTTCTTCCAATCCATGTTGTCATAGAAGTCCGGCATATCGTCCTTTTCTTCATCATTCCACTCATCCTCAAGCATCTCCGCTACAACACGGTCGAGTATCTCTGCGTTTTCAGGAGGATTTCCGATAAAGAACTTCCAACTATTCTCGTGCTTGGCGCGATAATATCCCGAGCCGTCAAGACAAACCTGATAAATCGTATTATTCGAGCGATAGAACTTCACAAACACGTCCTTGAAAAGCGCGTTGAATTCCCAATACGCAGCGGCGGTGTCTTCAAAGTCGGCGAGTGACATCAGCGCATCGTCAAGGCTGCCGTAATACCATGCCTGCTTTTCGGGCGGTGCGTTGAAGCGCTCCCACAGCTTGTCGCCAATCGCGGCATAGTCAGCGGCGATAGCACGCATATTCGAAAGCTTATCCGCCAAAACGAGCATTTTGAAGCGCTTATCCGACTTTGCAAGATGCTCTATTGCGGCTGTTTTGCGCTCTTTCCAACTCTTACTCTTGTCCTCGCTGTGACCTGCCACGAGGTTTGCAACGTCCTCGCCGAAAAGCTCGATAATTTCTTCCTTGGTCGTTCCCGTATCCTCAATGGTATCGTGGAGAACGCCTGCAATCATCACATTTTCATCCGCGCCCATGCGGTAAAGAATTTGCATAACCTCAATCGGGTGAACGATGTACGGAAGCGTAGTTCCTTTGCGAACCTGTCCCGAGTGACGCTGTGTGGCGAATTCGACTGCCTTGTCAAGCTGTGTTTTCATACTGTTTGCTCCTTTAATTTTATTTGAAAGAGCTGTTATCTCTTACGCTTTTATTGTACCATATCAGACACGTTCAGCGGTCGCTCGTCGGGCGACATTATACGCCGAGCGTTACCTGGTCGAACTGATAGAGCGTTTCGTTCACGTCGAAGATATTTTCGTAGTTGCCGGTCTTGATGAAATATTCGATGATAACGTCAAATTTATTGCTGTGGGACAGCGACATTCCGACGGTGCGGAGTAGCCGATCGGTTTCCTCTAAATTCAGTCGCAGAGCGATTGCGAATGATACCGCCGTCACCTTGCTCGGCTTGTAATTTTTGTTGCACTTGATTTTTGAGAATGTCTTTTTGTCAACGTTAGCGCGCTTGTAGCACTCAACGTCAGTCATACCTTTAGCATCGATGTAATCGAACAGCGTTTCGGCAAAGCCCTTGTCCATTTTGCAGAGCATATCCTCAAGGCTTGCTTCTTTGGTGGCGAGCTTTTCCTCGAGTGCAAGAAGTTCGGGCGCTCTGCCGCAGCCTTGCACAATATCTTTATACTCTTTCTTTGTTTTGGATACCCGTCTGCGCTTGACACGCTCAACAGGGGCATCACCAAGCATAGATGCCTGCATAGGCATGGACATAAGCATCGGCGGCTCGTCGATATACGCATCGTCGATGTAGGACGTCACATCTGCAAACAGCTTCTCACTTATTGCGTAAGATGTTTTATCGTATACAACGATGTAAACGAGCACTTCGTTATCCAAAAGGAAGTCACCGATAACGCGCATAGCAATCTTCAACACGGCTTCTTTGGGATATCCGTACACTCCCGACGAAATGAGAGGGAATGCCACACTTTTGCATTTCTTCTCAGCGGCAAGCGTGAGTGCGTTCCTATAACACGCTTCGAGAAGTGCCTGCTCATTATGCTCACCGTCTCTCCATATCGGTCCTGCTGTATGTATAACGTATTTGCACGGCAAGTTAAACGCGGGCGTGAGCTTTGCTTCGCCGATAGCAAGTCCACCGAGCTTTTTGCAGGCTTCAAGCAGCTTCGGACCTGCCGCCTCGTGTATCGCGGCATCCGTTCCGCCGCCGGGCGAGAGATATTCGTTTGACGGGTTTACGATTGCATCGCATTTGATTTTGGTTATATCCTGACGGATTATCTTAAGTGGCATAACATTACCCCAATCTGTTGAAAGTTTGGACTGCTAAAAGCATAATGCTTTGTATCACTGTAATTATACCATAAAACGCACAATTTTGCAACATAGTCAAAAAACAGCCGCCACTGTACAGACGGCTGTTTTTTTATTTTGATTTGTGGGAATCCTTGAATTCAAAGTGGATAAGAACGCTGAGTATGGCGCGAAGCAGAATGACCGCACCGAGAACGTAAAGCTCCTCAAGATTTTGTATCAGTACCGTACGCAGTATCTCTGCCGCCATTTTAAACTCAAGTCCCGTAGCAAGACCTTTGGCAAGATTTGCTTGTAGGTTAAGCTCTTTTTTCATAAACGTATTCTGTATATATTGCCAGAATCCGTATATACCGGACCAGATAACTATAATAATACCCATACATTCAAGAAGTGAAATGGCATACGGTAACACGATATCTATAAGCGAATGAATGATGTTCATAAACACCTCCTGCTTTTGTATATACCTACATTATACGACGGAGGATACCTATTGTAAACAAGCAAGTTATGGATAATAAATGAGCACGGTTTGGTGCTGTAAGGCAGATTTGCCAATTATATCAAATGCACCGCTTTTGTTGACTTGGTGGTGCGGATATGATAAAATAAATACGTTGGGATTTAAGCCTTCAAGGCGAAATGCTGACTAAAAAGCAGCCCTTTGGTAAAGTATAAATTTGTATCTAAAATTAAGCATAAAGGAAGGATTTTAAATGTCTTTTTTCTTAAACGGTGTTCGTGTCCCACATAGAAAAAACACATCGGGGCAGTCAGCGGTGCGCATACCTGACGTCGGATACGTTACGATTCCGATGCAGATGCACATCGGTTCACCTGCTGTGCCGGTAGTAAGGGTAGGCGACGAGGTTAAGGTTGGATCGCTCATTGCAAGGGAGAGTGGCACATTCTGTGCGCCCATTCACGCGAGCGTATCGGGAAAGGTTGTCAAGATTTCGGATATTCTCGATTCAAACGCACTCAAAGTCCCTGCCATTACAATAGAATCGGACGGAGCGATGACACCGCTTGAAAAGCTGCAGCCGCCGACTTTGAACACTTGCGACGATCTGATCGCCGCAATACGTGAGAGTGGCATCGTAGGCCTTGGCGGCGCAGGATTTCCCACGCACGTTAAGCTTGACGTCGACTACTCGAAAATTGACGAGATTATAATCAATGGCGCTGAATGTGAGCCGTATGTCACCGTCGATGAGTTGACGATGGTAGAGCGCGCCTCCGATATGGAGTATGCGCTGACCGCATTTAAAAAATATTTTGGTATCAGGCGTATCATTATCGGTATAGAGAATAATAAAAAGGATGCCATCGCGTCGATGCGCGAGCTTGCGCGACGAGTAGATGGTGTTTTTGTAAAAGCACTTCCGTCCGTTTATCCGCAGGGTGGGGAAAAGGTGCTTGTTTATCATACGACAAAGAAGGTTATTCCGACGGGCAAGCTTCCGCGAGACGTCGGCTGTGTTGTCCTCAACAGCACGACGGTTGCGGCTATCGGTGCTTATCTTCAGACGGGTATGCCGCTTGTTGAAAAGTGCATTACCGTTGACGGCGGTGCGGTTAGTGAGCCGAAAAACGTGATCGTACCTATCGGCACGCCGATAGAGAGGGTGTTCGCTTTTTGCGGTGGATTCAAATGCGAGCCACAAAGGGTCCTGTACGGGGGCCCGATGATGGGTGTGAGTGTACCAAGCCTTGATGCACCCGTGATGAAAAACACAAATGCACTCCTTGCTCTTACGGCAAAGGAGTCGAATCGCTCAAAAACTACGGCGTGCATTCGCTGCGGCTCTTGTACCAACGTATGTCCGGTCGGTCTTGCGCCCGCAGAGATTTTGCGCTCATACAAGAAGAAAGACGTTAGTGCACTTGTACAGCTTTCGGTAGACACCTGTATGGAGTGCGGCTGCTGCGGCTTCGTCTGTCCTGCAAGTATTCCGCTTGTACAGACAAATAAGCTTTCGAAGCTTATGCTCAAGGAAGAGGAGAATGAAAAAAATGGATAAGCTTCTTCATATATCCGTTGGACCGCATATCCACAGTGGACGCAGAACGTGCACGATAATGCGCGACGTGCTAATCTCGCTGATTCCCGCTACGTTTGCCGGAGTGGTAATATTCGGACCGCGCGCGCTTTTGGTAATAGCGGTCTGTACGCTTAGCTCCGTGCTCTTCGAGGCACTTTTTAACCTGATAAGCAAAAGGGAACAAACTGTCGGCGATCTCAGCGCGGCTGTTACGGGGTTACTTTTAGCGCTTAATCTCCCCTCGCATATTCCGCTCTGGCAATGTATTGTAGGCTGTGCCTTTGCAATTTTGCTTGTCAAGTGCATTTTCGGCGGAATTGGGCGAAACGTAGTAAATCCCGCGATGGGTGCAAGAGTGTTTATGCTCGTTGCATTCAGCAGTATGGCGGTGCAGAGCTTTCCGTCTGTAATAGACGCGGTATCGGGCGCAACGCCGCTCACCGCAATAGCCGAGGGGAATATGCCGAGCCTTTGGGGGCTGTTTGTTGGCACGACGGGCGGCGCTATCGGCGAAACATGTGCAGCGGCGCTGCTGATAGGCTTCGTATATCTGCTCGCGCGCCGCGTAATTACGTGGCACATTCCGGTATCGTTTGTAGGCAGCGTATTCGTGCTCTCACTTTTTATGGAAGGGTTTGATTTTATCCGTGCTCTCGCACTCGTGCTTTCGGGCGGACTTATTATCGGTGCTGTGTTTATGGCGACCGATTACGTTACTTCGCCCTCGACTGCCGCGGGCAAGCTTATATTTGGTATTGGTGCAGGTATACTTACGTTTCTTATCCGATACTTCGGTGTTTATCCCGACGGCGTGTCCTTTGCGATACTGTTTATGAATATACTGAATCCATATATAGAAAAGCTTACGGCTCACAAGGTATTTGGAGGGAGGAAAGTATGAAAAAATCAATGCAAGGCCTACTTGCGCTCATAATAATTTGTGCCGCGGTTACTGTTGCACTCGCGCTGACCAATTCACTCACCGCCCCGATAATCTCAAAAAACGAAAGTGCAAGCGCAAATGCGGCGCTGCTTGAGGTGCTTCCTGACGGCGGCAATTTTGAAACGGTAGACATCAGCACCTATACGCTTCCGTCAACCGTTGCCGAGGCGTACAGCGCCGAAAATGGCGGTCACGTAATAAAGCTTGAAACGGCGGGTTATTCGTCAGGGCTTGTTCTTGTGTGCGGTGTAAACGCCGACTCCACTGTGAGCGGAGTTGTATGCATTTCCTCCGGAGAAACGCTCGGATACGAAAAAACGTACGGGGACAATTTCATCGGCAAGAATGCAAGTGAAGCAGACTCGGTTGACACTATCTCGGGTGCGACCAAAACAACGTCTGCTATACGCTCTGCCGTAAAGGACGCACTCAACGCAGTAGTTATCCTTGGCGGCGGCTCGGTGGATGTCCGTACGGAGGAGGAAATTTTAAACGATAATCTTAATGCTGCACTACCTGCGGCAGAGGGAGAGTTTGAAAAGCATTTCTTCGTTGAGGCTATCGAGGGCATTGACGCTATCTACACCGCCACAAACGGCACGGGCGCGGTCTGCGTTATTGCTGAGCAGTTTATCGGCGTAGAGGCTGACGGTACGGTAGTTGGCGATTGGGACGAGGAGCTTTTAGGTGTGGCGACAAACGCGATAGACGTAATCAGCTCAACCGTTATACAGGACATCGATATTACCGCATACGAAGGGTTGCCCTCGCAGCTTATCTGGGCGAAGCGTACTGTGAGCGGAAATTACGTTCTCGAGATAAAGGGAGCAGGCTACGGTATCGTGGGCGGCGACACCTATCACCCCGCCTCGGGCGAATATATAATTATTCGCGTTTCAATGACGAAGGAAGGGAAGATCATCGACTGTCTGACTGTATCCGAGGAGGAAACTGACGGAATCGGATCTGCGTGTGCAGACGAGGCATTCTACGGTCAGTTTGACGGTAAGACGGAGGAAAACTATAACGACGTCGATGCGATCAGCGGTGCTACGTTTACGACCGACGGATATAAAAAAGCAATACAGCGCGCATTTGAAGCGGTGAAGATTTTTGGGGGAGGAGCAGGATGAAGAATAAAAGCAGTAATCTGTCGATTTTTGCAAACGGAATATTAAAGGAAAACCCCGTGTTTATTCTGATTCTCGGAACGTGTCCGACACTTGCCACGACGACGAGCGTTTTCGGTGCGTTCGGTATGGGTGTTGCGGCACTTTTGGTGCTCGTTTGTTCGAATTTTCTTATCTCTCTTTTGCGAGGGGTTATTCCCAAAAGCGTTCGTATCCCATGCTATATCGTTATCATAGCGGGTTTTGTTACGGTGGTAGAAATGCTGATACACGCAATCTTGCCCGAGCTTTACGATATGCTCGGAGTGTATCTTGCACTTATCGTAGTAAATTGCATTATTCTCGGTAGAGCGGAGATATTTGCAAGCAAGAATGGCGTGGTAAAATCAGTGCTTGACGGTCTTGGAATGGGTATCGGCTTTACAGCGGCGCTTTGTGCTATTGCCGCCGTTCGCGAGGTACTTGGCGCGGCAAGCTTTGCCGGTATTCCGATACCGTTTCTTGAAGAATATAAGATCGAATTTTTGGTAAAGGCTCCCGGCGGCATGGTTGTGTACGGACTTTTGATAGCACTTGTTGTCGTGCTTACAAGCGGCAGAGGACCTAAAAAGAAGGAGTTTGGCTGCACCGGGTGCCCGAGCGTCGGGCTTTGCAAGTCGGGCGAATGTGAAAAGGTAAAGGAGGATGGATAATGGAGAGCTTTAAAAGCTTGGCTGTAATACTTCTATCATCTGTTTTTGTGAACAACTATGTTCTGACGCGATTTCTCGGTATTTGCCCGTTCCTTGGTGTGTCGAAAAAATTAAACCAAGCTGTCGGAATGGGCGCTTCAGTGACAGTTGTAATGCTGCTCGCGACGCTTGTAACCTGGCCGATACAGTATTTTGTACTCGAACGTTTCGGGCTCGAGTATTTGCAGACTATCATATTTATTTTAGTTATAGCTGTTCTCGTGCAAATGGTTGAGATACTGTTAAAAAGATTTTCGCCGTCTCTTCACAGGGGACTTGGCGTATATCTGCCGCTGATTACTACTAACTGTGCGGTGCTTGGTGTTTCTATCAACAACATCACGGACGGTTTTAACTTTGTCGAGGCAATAGTAAGCGCGCTCGGCTGCGGTCTTGGATTTTTGCTTGCAATGGTTCTTTTCTCGGGGCTTCGCTCACGCATCGACGAAACGGCGGTCCCAAAGCCCTTCAGAGGCGTCGCTGTAACACTGATCGCCGCGTCCTTTATATCACTCGCGTTTATGGGCTTTGGAGGTGTTGTTGATAATATCTTTTTGTAGGATTATAGCGTGAAAGTTTATTTAGCGCAAGCGCACGATAACCGTTCACGCACCGAAATTCAAACTATTTGTGCCGCCGCTACGCGCGGCAGAAAGGAGATTAATATGCTTGATATATTAACCGCGCTTCTGGCGGTTGTATCCGTCAGCTTGCTTCTCGGCATACTGCTTGCGCTTGTGATACGTTTTTTCGCCGAAGAGGATGACGAAAGGCTGATACGCATAAGAGATGCTTTGCCCGGAATCAACTGCGGTGCCTGCGGTTATAAGGGCTGTGACGACTATGCGTCGGTGCTTACAGCCGGCGGCACACGCCCAAACCTATGTATACCCGGCGGCAGGGATACGGCGGAAGCACTCGAGGCTATCCTCGGCGTAGATGCCGAGGCGCCGCGTGACGTCGTGGCCTTTGTTCACTGCGATGGCGTGTGCGGTGCTACCGTTAAAAAAGCTGTTTATGAGGGCGTTGATACGTGCAAGGCGGCTTCGATGGTATACGGCGGCCCTGACGCCTGCAGTTACAGCTGTCTTGGATTTGGTGATTGCGCGGCGGCGTGTCCCGCAAATACCATTTGTATAAACGAAGGAGTTGCGATCGTTGACACGCGCGGTTGTATCGGGTGCGGCGTATGCGCGCGTACCTGCCCTCGCAAAATCATATCTATGATACCGCGTGAGGCGAGCACCGCGGTCAGGTGCAGCAGCAAGGATAAGGGTATAGACGCACGCAAGGCGTGCAAGAATGCGTGTATTGCTTGCAAAAAATGCGAGAAGATTTGCCCGCACGGTGCGATTAAGGTAATCGATAACTGTGCCGTTATAGACTATGAAAAGTGTACGGGATGCCTTGAATGTGTCAGTGTATGTCCAACGGGCTGCTTAAAGAGCGTATCATTTCGAAAAATAGACGCATAATAAAAATACATCCATAAAAAATATGCCGCCACGACGCGCGGCGGAATGGAGATTTTTATGAAAAAGTTTTTTAGTATAATACTTGTTTGCACATTGTTTCTTATGCCCGGGCTTCTTTCAGGCTGCGGCAAAAAGGCAACGCTTAATCTCGGACTTGGTGTGTACACCACCGCTTCTGCAACTGATGCAAGCGAGAATAGTGACGGTGAGGGAAGGGTTATCGCTACCGTTGCGGCGGTTCTTGTTGATAAGGACGGCAAGATAGCGAGCGCATTCGTAGACCGCGCAGACAATAGGATTTTCTACACCGCAGACGGAAGGGCATTAGCTACCGACGAGTTTAGTACAAATTACGAGCAGGGTAATGCCTACAGCGCAGAAGACACTTCCGAAAAAGCGTGGTACGCACAGACAGACGCATTTTGCGAGCTTATCAAAGGTAAAAGCGTTGATGAGATAAAGTCGCTTAGCAGCGAGGAGTTGAGGAATGCAGGCTGCACTATCGGCACTACGGAATTTGTACGCGCGATAGAAAAGGCGGCAGGCAGCGCACTCGCATCGAATGCGTCTGCTGACGACATTTTGAAGATAGGCGTTTTCACCTCGCAGAGTGTCAACGA
>JAZSJI010000043.1:0-3537 GCA_045534235.1 Candidatus Flemingiibacterium sp.
TCGTTCGTCGTAACGATGCCGCGCATTCCGCCGTACTCATCGAGCACAACCGCGAATGTTTTTCCGTTCGTTCTCATATTGCGGAACAGCACGTCTGCTTTTACACTTTCCGGAACAAAGCACGGAGTCTTTACAGCCTTCTCCATAACCGCCTCGCGCGTTTTATCCTCAAGTCTGAAATAGTCCTTAAGGTAAAGCACGCCGACTACGTTATCGACCGTTTCCTCGCATACGGGATAGAACATATGGCACTTTTCGTGTATGATGCCGCTCCATTCTTCGTACTCGTCAGTCCAAAGCATAGTAACGTCCGTACGGTGAGTTGCGATGTCGCCAGCCGTGAGGTCGTCGAACTCGAATACGTTCTCGATAAATTCGCGCTCCTCGTCGTCGATCTGGCTGCTTTTCGCCGCCGAATCGACCATATCGCGAATGTCCTCCTCGCTGACGTCGTTATCATTGGCGTGCGGATCAATTCCCATTAGTCGCAGCACACCGTTGGTTGAAACGGTCAGAAGCCAGACAATCGGTCTGAATATCGCACCGATAAAGCAGACGAGACCTGACATTTTAAGCGCGAGCTTTTCGGGATTTCGCATCGCCGCTCTCTTTGGAACGAGCTCGCCGAAAACGAGCGTCACAAACGAGAGTATCAGCGTGATAACAACGACCGCCACCGCGTCGAGCACGTTTACTATTGCCGTGAGCTCGAGCATTTCGGGCGCATATTTTTCGACGAGAGGCATAAGCCATCCGACGATCGAATCCGAAAAGTTTTCAGCCGCGAACGCAGAGCCGATAAAGCCTGCGAGTGTGATCGCTACTTGTATGGTTGCGAGAAATCTCGCGGGGTTTTTAGTTAATTTAAGTAATTTTTTGGCGCGCTTGTCGCCTTCCTCGGAGAGCTTTTCAAGCTTTCCGTCGCCCGTGCTTATTACCGCTATCTCCGCGCACGCAAACACTGCGTTAAGCGCTATAAGAGCCGCTTGGAATAATAGCATGAGCCATATATTGCCTTCCATAATCATTTTCTCCTTTAATACTTATTGAGTTTGGTTCGAGTGCCTGCGTTTGCCATCATTCACGCAGAGGAAGGTTGCGCTCGAGCGTCACCCAGACGTAGATATCAAACGCGTGAACGCTTGAGATCAACGTGCATAAAGGAGGGATACTATGGCCGCCGCTGTCCATTCGGGCATTTCACCTGCTTTCATAATACATACTTAAATAATTATACTACAAAAATGCGATTTTGTCAAGTATAGCGGGAATTATGGGTATTACCACTTATAAAAGTGATTGTGTATGTCAAGACCGATGAACGGCACTTGAATGAAATCGTCGTAGTTGTGTCTTATAATGTAGTCGATATACGACATCATAACCTTCGCCGTGAACATATATCCGGCTGCGGACAGGTGAGTTCCAAGATAGAAAACGTCCATATACTTACCGATGTTCTCGGGCATATATGTGTAGAGGTCGATAACGTAGGTGTTGCTGTGCTTTTTAGCAATCGCGTCGATGATATCGTGGCACGCCGCGCGCACCTTTGCGCCCTCCTCGCCGCGATACTCGGAACGCGGCATATTCACGAGAAAGAACTTCGCGTCGGGCTGTATTTCCTTGCACTTATTGATTATCCAGTTGTAGTATCCTGCATAAGTTGTAGACGCTTCTGCTCTAACAACGCCGTCCCACATATCGTCGGCAGTACCAACGGGAATTTTAGCGTTGAGAAGATCGTTTACGCCAAGTGCGATTATGTACGCCTGACACGCGTTTTTGCGGTTGAAGCAGCTCGAGTAGCCAAAATTTTCGGCAAACTCCCTCGCGGTCATACCGCCTCGCGAGAAATTGTGCACAGTACAGCCGGCTGCGCGCGCCATATACTGTCCCCACGAATATTCAAACATATCGTGAAAGCGCTTACGCTCGCACTTTTCGTCGGTGGATTCCATTTCGCCCGATGCAAGGCTGTCGCCAATGCAGCCGATGGTGCGGAAAATGCCCGTAAGTCCGCCGTCAAAAGCGACATTGTCGAGCGGCTTTTCGTTCTTATCGGGGTTTGTGAGAAATGATACGTAATCGTTTATATTCATAGGTATTCTCCCATAATGTTAATTTTAACTAAATTATAGCATATCGGCACACAAATGTCAAGGTCGTGGCAGTATTATTTAACAATTTCGCGCTTGATTTTGAGCGTGGGATAAGGTATAATTATAGTTGATTTTAAAGAGAAAGGACATAGCTATGACAGACAAAGAAATAGCCGAGCTCAGGCGTAGACTCGCCCCTGAAAAGCACAATATCACCACACTTCGCGCTCGTTACGTTAACGCGAACAAGGAAACCATACACGAGTTTGAAACACCGTTTTTTATGCTTCCCGAGGAGGAAAGCGAAAAGTATCTTTCCATATTTAAGCGCGCTCTGTCCGGCATCAACGGCAAAAACCTCGTTGACATCGCCTTCTCCATGGGACAGGTCGAATCCGGCGAGGAGCATAAGCTCCTTCAGACGCTTCGCACCTCGCGCATAAAGGACGACGATGCCGCAAAGAAATTCTTTGACAAAGCTGTGGAGGGGCTCACCCTTGAGGGCAATAACTTAATTCTTCTTATGACCGACACCTACGACGTGCCGACAAAGCATTTCGACGATGGTGCATCCGAGGAGTCGACCTCGATGTTCACCTACATAATGTGCGCGGTCTGCCCCGTTAAGGAGGCAAAATCCACTCTCGCGTACGACACGACAAAGCAAGGCTTCCATACGCGCTCGTGCGAGTGGAACGTGTCCGCGCCCGAGCTTGGCTTCCTCTTCCCTGCGTTCGACACGCGAAAGACGAACATCTACAACGCGCTCTACTACGTAAAAAACGCAGACGACAGCTCGGAGGGATTTGCCAAAAACATTTTCGCCACAGAGCTTCCCTTACCCGCAGGCCAGCAGAAGAATATTTTTGAAACCGTGCTCTCCGACACGCTCGGCAAGGAGTGCTCGTACGAGGTTGTAAAGGCGGTACACGATGACATCGCACTTCGCATTGAGGAGCACAAAAACCTTCGCGTGCCCGAGCAGCTTACGATAACGCGCACGGAGATAGCGAGCGTACTGAAGAACTTGAACATCCCCGAGGAAAAGGTTGAGGACTTCAAGAAAAAGTGCGACGAGGAATACGGTTCGTGCGCGCCTATACACCCGCGCAATATCGTCGAGCCGAAAAAGCTTGAGATCAAGACGCCCGACGTCGTGATAAAGGTAAATCCCGAGCGCGGCGACCTCGTTGAAACGCGCGTCATCGACGGCGTAAAGTACGTGCTCGTACGCGCCGACGCGGACGTTACCGTGAACGGCGTTTACGTTGATATAAAGGATATATAACTTAAAAAGCTCCGCCATTTGGCGGAGCTTTTCTATTATCTAAACGCAGGCGCGTGGGTGTCGGTGTTGGCAAACGCGTTCGGACCGGGATTTGAGAGCGAGAAGTACATTTTCGCCGCCTTTGTCGTTCCGAAATCGCGGTTGGAG
>JAZSJI010000143.1:0-9625 GCA_045534235.1 Candidatus Flemingiibacterium sp.
TCCTTGTAAAGCACGCGCGGCATCGAGCAGGTCAGCTCATAGCCCTCGCGGCGCATATTTTCGATAAGAATAGAGAGATGCATTTCACCGCGGCCTGCGACCTTGAAGGAGTCGGTAGTATCGCCGTCTGAAACGCGGAGCGAAACGTCGCGCAGCAGCTCCTTGTAAAGACGCTCACGAAGCTGACGGGATGTAACGAACTTACCCTCGCGGCCTGCAAACGGGCTGTCGTTTACAGAGAAGGTCATTTCGAGCGTAGGCTCGCTGACCTTTACAAATTCAAGCGGCTCAACGGTGTCAGTCGCACAAACAGTGTCACCGATAGTAACGTCGCCCGCGCCGGAGAAGCAGACAATATCGCCCATCTTCGCCGTTTCAACGGGAATTCTCTGAAGGCCGTCTATCTGATAAAGCGACACTATGCGTGTACGCTTGGGGGCTTCGTCGCTGTGGAAGTTGGTTATTGCGACCTCCTGGCCTACCTTTAGCTGTCCGCGCTCAATACGTCCGATACCGATACGTCCAACGTACTCGTTGTAGTCGATAGAGGAAACGAGCATCTGTAAGGGCTCGTCAACCTCGCCCTCGGGAGCAGGAATGTACTCAAGTATTGTGTCAAAGAGGCACTTTAAGTCCTCGCCCTTTTCTTCAGGCGAAAGCGAAGCCGTGCCGTCGCGTCCGCACGCGAATATCATCGGAGAGTCGAGCTGCTCGTCGGTCGCGTCAAGGTCGATAAGAAGCTCAAGCACCTCGTCGATGACTTCGTTGATACGCGCATCGGGCTTGTCCACCTTATTTACAACGACAATGACCTTGTGCTGAAGCTCGAGTGCACGCTGAAGAACGAATCTGGTCTGCGGCATCGGACCTTCTGCCGCGTCAACGAGCAGAAGTACGCCGTTTACCATTTTGAGTATACGCTCGACCTCACCGCCGAAGTCCGCGTGACCGGGGGTGTCGATTATATTTATCTTTACGTCCTTATAGTGAGCCGCGGTATTCTTTGCGAGAATAGTGATGCCGCGCTCCTTTTCGATAGCGCCCGAGTCCATAACTCTGTCCTCGGTTGCCTGATTTTCACGGAAAATGCCGCCCTGCTTAAGCATTTCGTCGACAAGGGTAGTCTTACCGTGGTCAACGTGGGCAATGATTGCGATGTTTCTTAAATCGTTACGTATCAAGGGAATTTCTCCTTACATAAATAAAAGTTACGATTATTCTACCGTAACTTTTATTATATCATATTTTAATCTCTCAAAAAAGAGTTATTTTTTACAATGTTTGCACCGTTTCGGTAATATTTTTTGATGCGGCGTGGAGAAACGGGCGGTATCTCACATATATTTATGAACGATACGCTCCATATCGGCAAGCTTTTTCTCCATATCGGCAACAAGCGCAAACTGATTTCTTGCGCGGTCAAGATTGTGTCCCTCGCGATGCACTCTGAAGTAAACGTCGCCGTCAAGATAGTCGGCGAGGAAGCGGATACCGCACTCGTAGGTCATCATCATCGCGCCGTACGGCAAAAGCTCAAGCTCACCCTTTGTAAGTCTGCCGCCGCAGCCCTCGATAAAGCCCTTTGCATACGCCTCGAAAAGCTCAAGGTCAAGGCTCACGAGTGACAAATCGCGCTCGTCCTCAACGGCTGTGTTCGCACCAAAACGGATGGAGTCACCGAAATCGTTGACCGAATATCCGGGCATTACCGTATCAAGGTCGATAACGCACACGGGAGAGAGGTCACCGGCATCAAAAAGGATATTGTTGAGCTTAGTGTCGTTATGGGTAACGCGAAGCGGCAGGCGGCCTTCCGCGTGAGCCTTCTCGAGTGTTTTTGCAAACTCCTCGTGCGCAAGAGCGAACTCTATTTCCGGCTTAACCGATGCCGCTCTGCCGCAAGCATCGCGCTCGATCGACTTGACTAAATTTTCAAATCGGATGGGCGTATTGTGGAAATTCTTGATAGCCTCGTGGAGGGTGTCAGCGGAGAAATCCGCAAGTGCACACTGAAATTCACCGAACGCTCTTGCAGCCGCACCGAAATCCTTTGCACCGTCGGGCATATCCTTTGATACTGTGCCCTCAACGAAATCGTAAAGGCGCCAATACGAGCCGATACTATCTCGTGCAAAAGCCGTGCCGCCGTCCGTCGGAACTACGGTGAGCGTACAGCGCTCTGCGTCGCCGCCCGAAGCCTCGGCCTTTTTACGGATATGCGCGGTGACGGCACAGATGTTTTCCATTATCTCTTCTGGATGCGGGAAAACGCCGTCGTTTATCCTCTGCAAGATGTAGCGCTTCCCATCGGCAACGACGAGAAACGTATCGTTAATGTGGCCGTTGCCGTAGGGCGAGCACTCGTGCACAGCTCCGATGTGAGAATATGCGCCGAGCGCTTCGTCTATTTTCGAAATTCTCTCTTCTCTTGTCATAATCTTCTCCTGATACTGTATTTTTTATCTGCATTTCAAAAAATGCAAATAATATTTAGACTTGACTTTTTCTTGATATTATGATACAATTTTTGAAAAGCAACGTCAATCGACAATTTGACTTTTCTGATGTAGTATTTTACTCTTTTGGAGGGCGTATGAAAAATCGCACATACTATTCCTTCGACGACGGATTTGCAAAGCCGTCACCAAACAGCTGCAGCAGAGCGTCTGATGCCGCGCCGCTTATCGTTAACTGCGCGGGAAGCTTCTGTGCGGATTTTCCCTTCACTACCGACAACCCTACAGGGCGGCTTGATTATTACCTCATGCACGTCACAGGCGGCTCTCTTCGTATAAAGATGCCGGACGGGTGGATAGCCGTTCACGCAGGTGACACGGTAGTCTTTCCGCCAAGCCATCCGTACACGTACACCTACGACGGAGGAGAAACCCTTGGCTATCTTTGGGTGCATTTTACCGGATCGGCGGCAAAATTTTATCTCGACGAAACGGGGATGTTTCCGCTTCCGCTTGTGCGGCACTCGTCGCGTGAAAGCCGCGCGGCGCTTAATTTCGGAGCGATGTTCGATATATTTTCCGAGGAGGACAGTCTGCAGGTGCACGCTCTCGCGGCCTGCCTTTTGCAGATACTGACGGAGATCTCCCGTTCATTTGAAAAAAACGAGGAAAACCCGATTCTCCGCTCGCTTCGCTACATAGACGCGTCCTACACAGAGGACATCCGCGTACCCGCTCTCGCCGCTATGGAAAATTTGAGTAATTCACGTTACTCCGTGATATTCAAGCGGCACACGGGAATGTCGCCCGGCGCATACATAATCGACCTTCGGATGAAGCATGCCTGTGAGCTGCTTCGCACGACCGATATGAGCGTCAAACAGATAGGTATTCTCGTCGGCTACGAAGATCCTCTTTTTTTCAGCAAGCTCTTCAAGGACAAAATGGGCATATCCCCATCTCAGTACAGAAAAAGCTAAAAGCTTGCCGCATTGCGGCAAGCTTTGTTTTATTTTCGCGCCGTTTTTTCAATATATTCACTCGGTGTCGCCCCCGTATGCTTCTTGAAAAACGCGGACAAATACGCGCTTGAGGAAAAATTCATCGCCTCTGCCACGGCGGATACCGATTCGCCCAAGTCAAAGAGCCGCCGCATTTCACCAATGCGCAGACGTGCATAGTAGCAGCTGAAGCCCTCTCCGGCATAGACGCGAAAAAGCTTCTTGGCATAGCTTTCACTGATATGGCGTGTTTTAGCAAGCTCAGAAAGGGATATATTTTCTCGGACGCGCTCCGTCATCACGCGGACAAGACTCCTGTATTCTCTTGCCGATACCGACATTGATCGGGTCCCCTCTGACACGTCCATTCTCGACAGCCGCAAAAGAAAGTGCTCAAGGCGTAAAACACTCTCACACTCCGCAAACCCCGCCGCCCTTGGCGTATCTCCTCGCTTAATGTCCGCATCAGAGCCCTGATAAAACTCGCGAATGGGATCAAATATCTGTAAATATTCCTCTACGCTCGCTCCGTCGAGGTTAAATACACCGTCGCAAAGACGGTGTGGGAGCTCGCCCTCGTGACGGAACGTCACAACGAGAAAGTGCGGCGACGTTCCGCCTGCGCTTTTGATACGGTGAAACTCCCCCGGCGCGTGGCATACCATCATACCGCCACCAAGCACGTAGCAATTGTCATCCTCGACTATCTCCACCTGCCCCGACAAAACCGTCACAAGCTCCCAAAAATCGTGACTCTCGCCGTGAAACACGTGATCGCTCTCCCAATGGTTATCGTATGCAGTATATATTCCCTTTATACGGAACGGGATATCTATATCAAAGCATCGCATCGTTTTATCTCCAAAAAGTATCTGATATTATAAATTTGGTATTCGTTTGCACATTGAAAATTGCAAATAGATATTCTATAATAATCTTACCACAACATTTGGCAAATGTCAACCGGAGTTTTACCCATCAAATCGGAGGAGTACGCTATGATACAGAGAGAAAAGAAGGACAAGGTACGCATCGGCTATATCGGCTGCGGCAGACGCGGCTGCTACGTGCTGGAGCATAGCCTGTGCGATATGAAGGACATTGAAATAGTATGGCTGTGCGACACCCGCGAGAAGCAACTCGCCGAAGCTCTCAAGCTTTTCAGCGATAAGGGGCTCGCCGCTCCCAAAACCACATCAGATTATCATGAGGTGCTTGCGGACGCAAGCGTTGACGCTATCTTCGTTATGACGCCTTGGCGCGGTCGTGCCGCAATAGCTATCGACTCGATGAACGCAGGCAAGTACACCGCAATCGAGGTCGGAGGTGCGTACGATCTATCCGAGTGCTACGCGCTCGTTGACACATACGAGCGTACCGGCTCGCCGCTTATGATGCTCGAAAACTGCTGCTACGGCAGACGCGAGATGATGGCACTCAATATGGTTAAGAAGGGGCTCTTCGGCGAGGTAGTACACTGCGACGGCGCTTACAGCCACTATCTGCCGTCGTGCGACCTCGTTCTCGTCAAGGACGACGTTGAGGATACCGAGCACTACAGACAGTATGAATATGCCGCACGCAACTGCGAGCAGTACCCGACACACGAGCTTGGCCCGATAGCCAAGGTACTCGGCATCAACCGCGGTAACAGAATGATGAAGCTCTCCTCGTTTGCAAGCAAGAGTCGCGCCCTTAAGACATACTTTGAGGAGAAGGTTTCGAAGGATCATCCGCTTCAGGGCAAAGAGTTCGCGCAAGGCGACATCATCACCACCGTTATCACCTGTGCAGGCGGCGAAACCGTTCGTATTACGCTTGACACAACGCTTCCCAGACCGTACTACAGCCGCTCGTTCACTGTTCGCGGAACGCTTGGCTGCTGTATCGAGGAAGGTAGCTTTGGCACGTTCTTCCTCGAGGGTATGGAAGAGCCTACATCAAACAACGAAAAGGAAATGTACGAAAAGTACGACCACCCGCTCCATGCCGAGTACGCAAAGCTCGAAACGCCCGTCGGTCACGGCGGTATGGACTGGCTCGTTTGCAGAGCGTTCATCGAGAGCGTTAAAGCAGGCGTTGACACCCCTATCGACGCGTACGACACAGCCGCTTTGATGGCGGTAACTCCCCTCTCCGCGGCATCCATCTCGATGGGCGGAGCACCCGTTGAGTTCCCCGACTTCACCAGAGGCAAGTGGGTAAAGCGCGAGCAGCCCGCGAAGACAAAATACTGTCTTGCAGAGGTCGTGGTAGACGACACACCCATAATTCCGTAATAAAAACTCCGACGGCAATATGCCGTCGGAGCCTTTTTATTTAAAACGTAACCCTCTCCACCGCAGTCACCTTACCGTTTGCCGCATCAAGCGTGTAAAGCGCCGCCTGCACCTCGGTAGTGCCATCGGAAATTTCAAACTTCACGGGAAGCTTCGTGCGAAGCTTCTCGATTATTATATCTGCCCGTACTCCGAGCACGCCGTCATTCGGTCCCGTCATACCGAGATCGGTGACGTATCCACTGCCACGCGGCAATATCATCGTATCCGCTGTCGGGACGTGCGTATGCGTGCCGAAAATAACGTTTATTCTGCCGTCGAAGTAGCGCGCCATCGCGATCTTCTCGCTCGTCGCCTCGGCGTGAATATCGAGAACCGCGATGTCATATTGGCCCTCCTCACGCTCGAGTATGCGTTCAACCGTACTAAAGGGACACGCGAGCGGCTCGAGGTAGATCGTGCCGAGCACGTTTATAACGAGCACGCGGTAGCCGTCGATATTGACGGTCGTGTAGCCGCTGCCAGGAGTACCGCTCGGGTAGTTTGCAGGGCGGATGACTGTGCCCGAGTTTTCGAGATAAGCACGTATCTCGCGTTTTCTGAAGCTGTGATTGCCGCCCGTGAGAACGTCACAGCCCGCCGAAAGAAGACGCTCTGCACTCTGCGGATCAAGCCCGTTTCCGACAGCGGCGTTTTCCGCGTTGCACACGACCATATTTACGCCGTTTGCCTTACGGTACGCCCACAAATTTTCGCTTACGTATTTGACAGCCTCCTGACCGACGATGTCGCCGATAGCAAGGATCTTAAAGTTGTTCATTATGCCTCCGAATTCGCTAATGGTGGTTTACTGCTTCTTTATCTTATCCCAATATGCCTTTGCCGCCTGCTCCGTCTTGTTGTCGCCGTATTCGTAGAAATGCGCATTTTTCAGCTCGTCGGGAAGGTACTGCTGGGATACGTAGTGATCGGGATAAGCGTGCGGGTACTTATAGCCCTTGAAAAGAGGGCTTCTTAAGTGCTCGGGAACAATCTGTCCCTTCCCTTGACCGATAGCCTCGCTCGCCTTCGCAAGCGCCTCATATGCACTGTTCGATTTAGGCGCGGTAGCAAGCATCACCGCTGCGTTCGCAAGCGGTATGCGCGCCTCGGGCAAACCAAGCTCGCGTGCGCTTTCCACCGCCGCGCGCGTGAACACCGCCGCCATAGGATACGCAAGGCCGATGTCCTCGTTTGCGATAACCTGAAGTCTGCGGCACGCGGATATAAGGTCTCCGCCCTCAAGTAACTTCGCAAGGTAAAACACCGCCGCGTCGGGATCTGAGCCGCGTATCGACTTTTGCAGACAGGACAAAAGGTCGTAGTGTACGTCGCCTGCACGGTCAAACGAGCCGAGCACCTTCGGCGTGAAGCCGTTTATGAGCTCAACAGTAATAACGCCGTCGCCCGATGCCGCAAGATAAAACGCGTTTTCGAGAAGCCCGAGGCTACGGCGAACGTCACCAGCGCCTGCGCCTGCAAGCGCATCAAGCGCACCCTCACCAAACGTGACAGATACATCCTCGTCCGAGTTAAGCGATTCAAGCGCATTTGTAAGCGCTCGCGCGATCTCCGCGCCCGTGACCGCCTTGAACTCAAAGACCGCGGAACGCGATATTATCGCGTTGTAAACGTAAAAGTACGGATTTTCCGTCGTCGAAGCGATGAGCGTAATACGCCCATCCTCGATATATTCGAGCAGGGACTGCTGCTGTTTTTTGTTGAAATACTGTATCTCGTCAAGGTAGAGCAAAATTCCGCCACCACCGTATATCGTGCCCGTTTCCTCGATGACCTCTTTTACGTCGGCAAGGCTTGCCGTCGTCGCGTTAAGGCGACGGAGCGTCATCCCCGAGGCGTTAGCGATAATATTTGCCGCGGTGGTCTTGCCCGTACCGGGCGGGCCGAAGAATATCATATTCGTGATATGCCCCGACTCCACCATACGTCGGAGCACACCGTTTTTTCCGACGAGATGCTCCTGCCCTACCATTGTGTCAAAGCTTACTGGGCGCACCTTATCGGCAAGCGGTCGTGCCATATCGTTTTCCTCTTTTCTTTGTGTTTAGCCTTACTGCTTAGGCATAGACTTGATGTAAACGTCCTTCGACGGGTAAGCGAAGGAAAGTCCCATCTCGTTTACGATGTCCATTATCGCAAAATTGATCTTACCGCGCATAACTGCCGCCTCTGCTACGTCACCCGTAAGCGTATAGAAGCGAACGGACACTTGCAGGGCACTCTCGCCAAACTCCGCAAAGCCTACCATAATGCCCTCTTTGCGAATATCATCACGCGACTCAAGCATAGCTGTAATACGCGAGATAAGCTCCTCAAGCTGGGACTTGGTCGTTGCGTAGGTAACGCCGATGTTAAAGAGTACGCGGCGGCGCTCGATTTTAGTCCAATTGGTAATATTTGCGCTCGACATCGTCTTGTTGGGAACGATAACAAGCGACTCGTCGAGCGTGCGAATACGCGTGGAGCGAAGCCCCATCTTTTCAACGGTACCCGCAATGCCGTCGACCTCGATGTAGTCGCCGATGTCAAACGGACGGTCAAGCATAACGGTAACGCTTCCAAAGAGGTTAGCCGCCGTATCCTGCGCCGCGAGCGCAACGGCAACACCGCCGATAGAAAGACCGGCGATAAGTCCGGTGATGTTATCCACCCATACCTGAAGCACGCAGAGCGCACCGAGAATAAACACAACCGCCTTCGCCGCTATGGTTATATATTCGGCCGCGATAGTGTCAAGGTGAGCATCCGTTCTCTTGGTTATTTTAGCAATCGCACGCTTTGCGTATCCCGCAACGCCGAAAAGCGTCCAGAATACAGCGATAAGTATAAGCGTTTCCACGCATTTAGTGCAAATGCTCGAGAACGTACCCGTAAGTCCGAGAACAGCCGCACAGATATAGAGGGCAGCCGTAACGACGAGCAGCTGTACAGGACGGTCTATTGTGTCAAGCACAACACCGATAAAGCTGTCCGTGCCGTCCTCGTGCTTGGTCTTTTTCTTTATAAGCTTGAAAACACATTTGCTTATAAATCCCTTCAAAAGCATCGCGGCAAGGATGATAACGGCGCAAAGAAAGAGTCGCCAAAGTCCGAGCGAAATAAACGCCGACCATACGTCTGCCACCTCGTCAAAAAGGCGGTCAACAAACATTGAAAATTTGCTCATAATATCACCTCATAATTTAATTATTTATGTCGCTGTGCGGCGTTAACCGCCGCCTCAAAGAGCTCCATATCCTCACAAAGATTGGCTATCCTGAAGCGAATGTCGCCGTGCTGACGTATCTCGTCGCCGTGACCGAAGAAATCGCCCGGACCACGCTCGCCAAGGTCAAACTCGGCGATCTTAAAGCCGTCGTACGTGTTTTTCATAACGTCAAGGCGATCACGCGCACCGCTTCCCGCCTTTGCATCCGAAACGAGCACGCAATAAGACTTCGCCGAGCCGCGTCCGACACGTCCTCGAAGCTGATGCAATTGCGATAAGCCAAAGCGTTCCGCGTTTTCGACTATCATAAGCGTTGCATTCGGCACGTTTACTCCGACCTCGATTACCGTAGTCGAAACAAGCACGTCAAGCTCGCCCGATGCAAAGCGGCTCATCACCGCGTCCTTTTCGGCAGGCTTCATTTTACCGTGCACACAGCCGATGTTAAGGTCTGGTAAGTCCTCGGCAAGCCTCTGTGCCCACGTCGTAGCCGCCTTTGGCGCACTTCTCGGGCGCATTACCTCTTCTATGTCGTAGCCGAAGTCGAACAGGCGGATATCCTCCTGCGTAACCTCACCAAGCTCTACCTCTTCAACCGACGGACAGACAACGTACGTCTGA
>JAZSJI010000088.1:0-9763 GCA_045534235.1 Candidatus Flemingiibacterium sp.
AAGCGGTAAATAATTGATTGGAGGATCAACTATGGCGGAAATCGAAAAGAAGGCTAAGAAGCCGGGCGTGTTCTCTCGCATAGGAAAGTTTTTGCGTGAGTACAGGGCCGAGCTTGGCAAGGTCACCTGGGCGTCCAGACAGGACACGCTCAAGAATTTCGTTGTCGTAGCTATCACGGTCGTTATTGCAGGCGCTGTAATCGGCGTTCTGGATATAGCGTTCTCCGAGGGTCTTCGCGCACTCGGCGGACTTATATAATCAACTAACGATTACGGAGGATCATCGATGAGTGATCTTTACGATGCAACCGGCGAAAAGAGATGGTATGTAGCACATACCTACTCCGGCTACGAAAACAAGGTTAAGACGAACCTTGAAAAAATCGTCGAAAACCGCGGACTTCAGGATGTCATCGTCGACATTCGCATCCCGGTTGAAACCTATATCGACAGCGAGACCCAAAAAGAGGTCGAGGAAAAGATTTTCCCGAGCTATGTGCTTGTAAAAATGGTAATGACTGACGAAACATGGCATGTCGTCAGAAATATCAGCGGCGTTACAGGCTTTGTAGGTCCGGGATCCAAGCCTACCGCGCTTACGGAAGCAGAGGTTGCCGCAATGGGCATCGAGGCAAACGTAGCGAAGGTCGTTGTCAACTTTAATATTGATGATACCGTTGAGATCCGAGACGGTGCGCTTAAGGGAACCCGCGGCGTGGTCAAAGAGATCTCCGATGACAAGAAGAAGGTCACGGTGCTCGTCAATATGTTCGGAAGAGATACTCCGTTCGAGCTCGATACGGACACTATCACTCTTGTGAACGAATGAGGTTAATCCTCACACGTGGGAGGGAGAAAACCACTAAAAATTCTCCCGAAAATTCAACAGAAGCCAAAAAGGCTTCGCTACCACAATAGGAGGTACATTTATCATGGCAAAGAAGATTATGGGCTATATCAAGCTCCAGCTGCCCGCAGGAAAGGCTACTCCTGCTCCCCCTGTAGGTCCCGCTCTCGGTGCTTACGGTGTTGCTATTCCTGTATTCACTAAGGAATTCAACGAGAGAACCAAGAAGGACATCGGTCTTATCATTCCGGTAGTTATCACCGTTTATGCTGACCGTTCGTTCTCGTTCATCACAAAGACTCCCCCCGCACCCGTTCTTATCAAGAAGGCTTGCGGAATCGAGACCGCATCCGCTACGCCTAACAAGACCAAGGTAGCAAAGCTTACCAAGGATCAGGTTAAGCAGATCGCTGAAACCAAGATGGTTGACCTCAACGCAGGCTCGCTTGAAGCTGCAATGAGCATGGTCGCTGGTACTGCTCGCAGCATGGGCATTACCGTCGAGGAATAAGGAGGAGTTAAACAATGAGCACTGGAAAGAAATACAATGAGAGCATAAAGCTTATCGAAAAGGCTAAGCTTTATGATGCATCTGAAGCTCTCGCACTCGTTTGCCAGACTGCAAAGGCAAAGTTCGACGAGACCGTAGAAGTACACGTTCGTCTGGGTGTTGACTCCCGTCACGCTGACCAGCAGGTTCGCGGTGCGGTTGTACTCCCCAACGGTACCGGTAAGACCGTTCGCACCCTCGTATTCGCGAAGGGCGACAAGGCAAAGGAAGCAGAAGCAGCAGGCGCTGACTATGTTGGCGCTGAGGATTATGTCGCAAAGATCCAGCAGGAAAACTGGTTCGACTTCGACATCATCATCGCAACTCCCGATATGATGGGCGTTATCGGCCGTCTCGGTAAGGTTCTCGGTCCTAAGGGCCTTATGCCTAACCCGAAGGCTGGTACTGTTACCATGGACGTTGCAAAGGCTGTTACCGAAGCTAAGGCCGGTAAGATCGAGTTCCGTCTTGACCAGACCAACATCATTCACTGCCCCATCGGCAAGGCATCCTTCGGTGCTGAAAAGCTCGGCGAGAACTTCAACGCTCTCCTCGGCGCTATCATCAAGGCAAAGCCCGCTGCAACCAAGGGTCAGTACATCAAGAGCTGCGTAGTCGCTTCGACTATGGGCCCCGGTGTAAAGGTCAACTATGCAAAGCTTGGCTAATTTTTAGCTATGATAAAAACCGTCGCAAATGCGACGGTTTTTTCGTTATAGAAAAGCCTCAGTGCGCTTGCACTGAGGCTTTTGCTATTTCCCTCACTCATAAAAATTACGCGACAAAAATTCCTCTTGCCACCCCTCGGACAGCGCAGTGAACTTTGCGGAGAAGCCGGTTACTCGCACCACAATGTCGTCGTGTGCTTCGGGATGTATCTGCGCATCGAGAAGCTCCTCTTTGGTAACGCAGTTGAGCTGAAGCGATTGGAAGCCGCTCACAGCAATCGCGCGAAGCAATGCATCAAAAATTTCGGGCGTCATACGCGCCGCAGGAAGCAGCATATTTACTACGGAGTTGCCTGCGCACTTCGAGAAATCGAGTGCCCGCGCACTTGCAACAACTGTCGTCGCAGAGTCGATCTTGTGCAGACGCGAGGGGGTGAGCCCCTGCGAGAAGCACGTGCCGTCAAGACGCCCGTCAGGCGTAGCGCGCGTCATCTCTCCCCAGAAGCGTATCTCTGTGTAAGTGAGATGTCCCATACTGACCTTGCCGCCGAATTTCGTCGGAAGCCCTTCGAGCGCGGCATAAAGATCATCCCACAGGCGAGTAGCAAGCGCAGAAGACTCCTCGCTCGCATCACCGAAGCAGTTGCACGAAAGCGCCGCACGGCGAAGCTCGTCATGCCCTTGCCAATTCTCTCGTACAGCCGTGAGAAGCTCGCCTAACGTGCACACCTTCTTTTCAAAGCAGAGCGTTTTTATCGCAAGCAAAGAATCGACTACGTTCGGAAATCCCACGAAGTAAAACACATCGTCATTATACCTCGCACCGCCGTTAGTGAAATCCTTTCTATTGTCAAGGCACCCTTCCATCGTCATCGACGTTAGCATAAGCGGATCCACGCTCACTCGAAGCGGTGCGCCCGTTGCAACTATGCTTGCACGCTCAACGAAAAGCCGCTTGAAATTATCCATCATAATCCAGTAAAGCTCATCGAAGCTTTTTGCACCATCGAAGGGCGTAAACTCAAGCTTCACATCGCGCATCATTTCACGGTCATCGTGCACCGTCATTTCAAATACGCGCAGAAGATTCACGTACATTCCAGCGTCGGGCTTTTCGACGCCGCTACACTTCATATCCCAACATCCCGATACGATATAATCGCGCGCCTCCTCCACTGTGCGTCCAAGGCGCACAAGCGCCGGAATACACATATCGTCGTTCTGATAAAGTATGGCGCTGTTGCCGCCAAGCACCGCCTTATTAAGCTCATCAAGGTATTCCTTCGGCGAATTCGAGCCAAAGCGCGCCTTTATTTTCGGATAGATTATTTTCTCATCGCGATTCGCCTTGATAAAAAGCCTCGTAAGATCATTCCATACAGGCTTACCTTCGACGTCACAGCCTCCGATAACGTACGTATTTTCAAATTCGTGATCGGCATAACCAACCATTTTCATATCATGATCGTAGTGCATATCCCACGTGATGAGAAATTCGCTTATAAGCGAAAGTGCCGCCTCCTCTGTAATGTCGCCTCGCTCAAGCTCACGCTTATATATGGGGTACAGATCAAGGTCGGGACGACCGAAGGTATTGTAGCCGACGCCTTCAAGTGAACCGCAAGCCTTGCGCATAAATGCGTACATGTTAAGCGCCTCGTAGAGTGTTTTGGGGGCTTCCCAAGGAACACGGCGCGCCGTTTTAGCGATAAGCTCGGCGTTTTTTCGTGCCACACCGTCGCATTCTTCAAGGCGTTTTTCTGCCGCCTCGGCGAATTTTTCAGCAAGCCGCTTAAGGCTCAAAAGTCCGGCTGCAGTTGCGTTTAAATAGTCACGTTCCTCGTCCGTTTGCGCAAGTTCAAGTTGAGTGAGCACCTTTTCGTAAACGCCGCGCAGACCGTGTGCCAAAAGCGGTCGGTAGTTAAACTGAAAGTGCTGCAGCTCGTCGCAAAAATCGCCGCAGATAAGATACAGCTGCTTACGCTTTTGCGCACGTGCTCGCTCGAGCATCTCGGGATACGTATCTGCGTAGATATGACGGTTGCGGCGGTATACCCAACCGCCTGCGTGCTCGTGTCCGCGAAAAATATTCGCGCCGTCACAGTGCGCCGCCATTGTTCCCATTTCGTAGTAAAACGGCGAATTATCAAATATAACCGGCTCACAAAGCTCAACTATCGTTTCATATTGAAGCGCCTTCATCTGATACGCGCTCATTCCTTCCGCGTATCTGTGCTCAAGCTCGGCCGTGCAGGTTTCGCAAAAATCCTTTGCTCTGCCGTTTGCCGTATTCTCATAATAATCGCGCAGCTCGGCGCGAAGCTCATCAAATCCCATAATACACCTCCGTATAGGCTCTACCTTGAGTATAGCACGCGCCCCTATAACGCGCAATAACCTATACGGAAATTTTGCACTTTTCGGAAATATATTTTCGCAAATATCTTTACTTTTTAGATAACGCGTGATATACTTATCTAAAAAGGGGGGGCGATCAAATGGAGCTTCGCGACATAACGGTATCTGACGTTATCGCGGCAGTACACTTCAAAACAAACGAAAAAAGCTGGACTGCAAGCGCACGCGCTCATCATATCCTCGCGTATCAGATCTCGGGAGATTTTCCGCACGACTTTGGTGGCAGAACGCTCACGGCAAAAACGGACACGGTTCTCTTTTTTAACAAAAACGATCCCTTTTCGGCCGTACAGAGAGAGCCTGGCGAGTCGATCGCGATACACTTTACCGCAACGGAGGATATTGACATTCCAAGCTTTATAATCTCTGCTAAAGGTCCGGCACTCAAATCCGCTTTCGAGCGACTTTACAAGGTTTGTATGCGTTTCGATCCCCGCGATCGCCACCGCATACTGTCGATGACTTACGACCTTCTCTACGCAGTTGACGTACTTCGAAGCGAAAGCTATCGCCCGAAGGACGATAAGCTTGTGCGCGTTACCGATTATATACACGCACATTTCAGCGAGCCTATATCAAACACTATCCTCGCTGAGATCTACGGGGTATCGACACGGCGGCTGAATGATCTTTTCAGAAGCGCATACGGTATGCCTCCTGCCGCTTATATACTTGATTATCGTCTGAGCATCGCAAAGCAGCTGCTTGAATACAGTGCCCTCTCTATAGCTGAAATAGCAGCCGAATCAGGCTTTTCAGACATAACGTATTTCAGCCGTGCCTTTAAAAACAAATCCGGTATAACACCGAGCAAATACAGACAAAACAACACCGCGCTGTAACTTTGCGCGGTGCTTTTTTTGCTTAATAGAAATATTTAAGGTTCGACTGGCTCTTATCCCAAACGTAGCCAAGCTCCGTCATCTCCGCATCGGAGAGCATATAGTAGCGGTAGCTTACACGTCCCGTCATATCCGGTACCGGATCATCATGCGTAGCGTCGACATGGTAGATACGACCGCCGATGAGCACCATATTCCAAGCGTGCTCGTCGGTGCTGTAGGGCGCGGTGCCCGTCACGACAGCAGAGCGAATACCCACACGTCTGCAAAGCATATTGAATGCCGCGGCATAGCCCTGACACACCGCCGATCTGTTGCAAAGCGCTCCCGCGGCAAGACGAGCCTCAAAATTGACCGTCCCCGCAAGGTAGCTGTTGTAGTCGTACGCACAGTTGAGTATGATGTAATCGTGTATTGCTTTAACCTTTTCGGTATCGGTCATATCCTCTGTGATAACGGTATCGGCAAATTTATCTGCTTTTTCGAGTGCCTTTTGGTGAAGCCCCTTCAACTGTTCTACGTCGTTGGCATAGCGAAACGTCAGGTGGTATTCAACGGGATCGTTTGCGTTATAGGAGCAGCTGAGCGAGGTCGTGTAGAAATACTCAAGGTAGATCACATTCGCGTGACGGTAATAGTTCTTCCACGTGTCAAACGGGATATCGCTCATAAACGTAAATTCACTAATAAATTCTCGGCTGAGCACGTAGAAAAGATCGATTATTTCAGACTCGGTGTTAAGCTTGTTCTCCGCCGCGTTCGCGAGTATAGCATCCTTTTTGTATTCGTACGGCTCCTCACGGTAGTCGAGCACTCGCGCGATTATCGAAGCTGCTTCACTGCGAAGCGCGTTACCCTCTCCGTTATAGATGCGCGTTCCGTCCGGCATAAGGTAGCCGCGCAGAAGATACTCGTTATACGCAGTCGAAGCGTACGCATCGGAAATGTCCGAGAACGGGTCGTCTATTCGCACGACGTCGATGCCGAGCGCGAGCACCATCATTTTCGTCATTGCCGCGCGCGTTATTGCCGCAGACGGATCAAAGCCCGCGATAATATCGTCGTCGGTCAGAATTCCGTTCTTATACGCGAGCGATATGTAGACCGATGCCCAATGCTCGGGGAAGAGCCCAAATTCAAGCGATGCGTCCGTTGTGACACCCATAGCCACCATCAGCATCTTCACAAATTCCGCATTCGTTATCTCTCGCTCGGGACAAAAGCTGCCGTCCGGGTATCCGTTAAGTATTTTAAGCTCGGTAAGACGCATAACAGCGTCAAAAAACCAATGGTCCTCGCTGACATCCGGGAACGGCGATACAGCTATCTCTTCCGTGTGGTCGGGTGACGACACGGATGGAATAGTATGATTTACGTTACCCGTAGGCTCGACAGCTCCGACGGAGACCACAGAAAGTGCAGAGACAACGACGAGAAGCGCCGCACACAGCGATGTTATACGTTTTGGGAATTTGTAATTCATAAGCTTGCTCCACTGATATATTTTTCGTGCCGAAACGGCGATCCTTTAACTCTATAAACTAATTTTAGCACATAACCATCCGAGTGTCAATGGCATAAGACGGCAAAGAAATTATTTTACATTTAGACCGCTTCGCGCGCTGTTTTTTGCCAAATCGTGAACACGCGATAGCAAAGCAAAAGCGGCACTCGTTGGAGCGCCGCCGAGGCTTATAATACCTTTGATAAAAACTCTATCGTTCTCGGATGCTTGGGGCTTGCAAAAAACTCGGACGGAGTATTTTCCTCCAAAATGTGGCCCTCATCCATAAAGATTACGCGCGATGCGACCTCTCTCGCAAATCCCATTTCGTGCGTGACGACAACCATCGTCATACCCTCGCGCGCAAGCTCCTTCATAAGGTCGAGCACCTCGCCAACCATCTCGGGGTCAAGCGCGGACGTCGGCTCGTCAAAGAGCATCACGTCGGGGTTCATTGCAAGCGCACGCGCGATTGCGACGCGCTGCTTCTGACCGCCCGAAAGCTGGTTTGGATAGCTTGATGCTTTTTCAGTAAGACCTACTCTTGAAAGAAGCTCCATAGCTTTCTTTTCTGCGTCTTCCTTGGCTACTTTTTTGAGCATCATAGGAGCGCAGGTTATGTTGTCGAGTATCGTCATATGCGGGAAGAGGTTGAACTGCTGGAAGACCATACCCATTTTCTGGCGGTGCTCATTAAGCTTAACACCCTTATCCATAAGGTCCTCGCCGTCAAAAACGATACTTCCGCCGGTGGGAATTTCGAGCATATTAAGACAGCGAAGGAACGTGGACTTACCCGAGCCCGAGGGGCCGATAACACATACAACGTCGCCCTTATTGATGTCAACGTCGATACCTTTAAGTACAGACAGCTCGCCAAAGGACTTTTCGAGGCCGCGAACACGGATAATAGCTTTAGTATCAAAATTATTTTCCATTACTCTTTTGCAGCCTCCTTTCAAGTATCGCCAAAAGGCGTGTCATAATAACCACCATAACGAGGTAGATAAGAGCAAGAAGAATAATCGGATTGACCGCGTCGAAGGTCTTGTTTCTGATGTTCGTAGCCGCCTTTGTGACGTCGGTTACGGCAACGTAGCCCGCAACGGAGGTTTCCTTTAAAAGCGCGATACATTCGTTACCGATAGCAGGAAGTATGTTCTTTATCGCCTGCGGCATAATAATTTTTGCCATAGCCTGACCTTTTGACATACCAAGGCTTCTTGCCGCTTCCATCTGTCCCTTGTCGACCGCGTTGATGCCGCTTCGAATAAGCTCTGCCATATACGCGCCGGAGTTGATACCGAAAGCCGCTATTGCAACCGGAACACCGTCTTTGGCCCATACGAAAATGACAAAGAAAAATACCATCAAAAGAACCGTAACGGGGACTCCGCGGATTACCGTGGTATAAAGGTCGCAAAGCCAACTGAATATGCGAAGCTTTTTATTCCCTTCACAAAAATATTTTACTATTGCGATGATAGAACCTATGACAACACCTATCAGAAGTGCGCCGAGGGTGATTATCAAGGTATTTTTCAGACCGTCAAGCAGCCACATATATCTGTCGCCCTCGATGAAGGTCTTTTGAAGCTTGTCAAACCAGCTCATCTATGTTTTTCCTTTCCGTGAGTGAGTTCGTAAAACCCAAGAAGCAGCTCCGCATAAAATTGTGCGGAGCCGCTACAATGTTAAGTATTAGGTTTAGGGCTTGAAGTAGGTCTCGCCGTACTCTGCGAAGATGGACTCAACGGTGCCGTCAGCGATAAGAGCGGTAAGCGCCTTGTCGATCTCTGCAACAAGATCCTCAGAGCCGAATGCGAATGCGAATGCGTAGGGCTCATCGGTCATCTTTTCCTCGAGAATTACGAGTCCGTCGCCGTCCTCAACCATCTGAATAGCGGTGAGGTTATCAACTACCCAAGCATCTACCTTGCCGGTGGTAAGAGCAGCCTTTGCGTCAGCGTTTGCCGCGAATGCGCTTACGTTGTCAACGCCGAGAAGCTCCTTGCAGCCCTCATCAGCAGTGGTACCGGTCTGAACGGAAACCTTCTTGCCGTCAAGATCAGCCTTGCCTGCAATCTCGCTGCCTTCCTTAACTACGATAACCTGTGCGGCGTTGTAGTAAGGAGTTGTGAAGAGCATGTTTTCCTTGCGTTCCTCGTTTGCGGTGATACCCGACATACCGCAGTCATACTTTGCGGACTGAATACCGAGAAGAACGGAATCGAAGTCCATCTGTACGATCTCAAGCTCAACGCCGAGCTCATCTGCGATGAGGTTCATAATGTCAACCTCGATACCGACTACTTCGTCACCCTCGAGGCTCTCGAAAGGCGGGAAGTCGGGGCTGGTAGCAACGGTAAGCTTGCCTGCTTCCTTAACCTCTGCAAGGGTCTTACCCTTCGGTCCGCAGGAAGCGAGAAGCGTCATAGCCATCAGGGCTGCGAGTACAAGTGCAATAATCTTTTTCATAATAAATTTCTCCTTTTAATGTTTTAGCGTGTTTGATTTCGCCGTTGTATATATCTTACACCAATTCGCATTAAAAAGCAATATCAATACTATACAAATTGAGGTGGGAATACAAAAAAGTTTTTTCGCCTAATGTAAAAAATGCATAAAATTCTTGCATAAATGAATATTTTAGGTGCATAAATACATTTTATAGGCGGTTTTATGCATCTGCCGAAATTTCCTCTCACTTTTTTTGCAAAAGGTGTTTACAAATCGAAAAGTTTCATATATAATATTAATATACACAAAGGCTATGAGCGGAAGGATACCGTATAAGCTACCTCCAGAGAACTGCGCCGCGTTGTTACGCGTGCTGTGAGCGCAGGGTTGGTTGTCGGTAATAAGTGCGTCCGTGAGCCGATGCGGCGATAGTAGATTGCCTCTACCGTAGCCGTGTCCGTCTGCTTCGCGTTA
>JAZSJI010000013.1:0-10100 GCA_045534235.1 Candidatus Flemingiibacterium sp.
ACCCTCACGGGTACGCTCGCCAACACCCGTGAACACGGAAAGACCGCCGTGCTCCTTGGCGATATTGTTGATAAGCTCCATTATGAGAACCGTCTTGCCTACGCCAGCGCCGCCGAAAAGACCGATCTTACCGCCCTTCGAGAAGGGGCAGATGAGGTCGACGACCTTGATGCCCGTTTCAAGCACCTCGGTAGAGGTGGAAAGCTCCTCGTAGTCGGGTGCGCTGCGGTGGATATTCCATCTCTCGCACTCCGTGGGATCGGGCTTATTGTCGACCGCGTCGCCGAGGACGTTAAAAATACGTCCGAGCGTGACGTCGCCAACGGGAACGTTTATCGTATGTCCCGTATCGGTTACAGCCGTACCGCGCTGCAGACCGTCCGTCGATGCCATTGCGATACAGCGTGCGGTGTTGTCACCAATATGCTGTGCCACCTCAACGGTAAGCGTACGCTCGCCGATCGGCATGGTCAGCGCATTGTATATAGCGGGCAGACCGCCCTCGTCAAATCGCACGTCTACGACAGGTCCCATAACCTGCGCGACAATGCCGTTATGTGTAGCCATATTCTGACTTCCTTTCGTATATTATTCTCCTGCGCCTGCGACAATCTCGGTAATCTCCTGCGTGATCGCGCCCTGACGTGCGCGGTTGTATCTCAGCTGGAGATCATCAATCATCGCCGTTGCGTTCTTGCCGGCGCTGTCCATCGCCATACGTCTTGCCGCAACCTCGGATGCAAAGCTCTCGCGAAGTGCCGCGACTATCACGCCCGATACGTACTCCGGCATGACCGCGTTAAGCACCGTTAGCTCGTCCGGCTCGAACACCATACCCGTTGAGGCGCTCTCCTCGACGCGTGTCAGCGGCAGCACCCACGTGAGTGTAGCCGTCTGCGTCATCATCGACTCGTACTTGGTCGAGATTATGCCGAGTCTGTCGTATTTGCCCGCCGCAAAGTCTGCGACAAGCTCCTTTGCAAGCGCGTACGCCTCGTCTGCCGTAAATCGCTCCGAAGAATTCTGCGCCGCGCGGTACTTATCGCACGCACGCTTGCCTATCGGGATAAACTCTGCGCCGCGATATTCTGCCGCAAGGCGGAACACGTTCGCGTTATATCCGCCCGCAAGACCGCGGTCACCCGCGATAACGATGATGCGTGTACGCGAAATATCCTCGCCGCGAACGCTCATAAACGGGCTTATTTGGCACTCGCTCGACTGCGTGAGTGCCGCGATAAATCCGTCGAGTGCCGCTCTGTATTCCCTACCCTTTTTCATCGCCTCGTTAGCGCGGCGTATCTTCGACGATGCGACAAGTCCCATCGCCTTGGTCAGATGCAAGGTAGAGTCGACGCTCTTTATACGGACGCGGAGTGCTTTAATATCAGCTCCCACGGTTAATTACCTCTTACTTCGTGAAGGTCGGTGCGGAGTCTGTTAAGCTCGTCATAAGCCGCTTCAAGACCGTCAATCTCGGACTGCTCCCACGAGCCACCCTCGATGCGTGCGAGAAGGTCGGCGTATTTGCCCTCGAGAAGCTCGTAAAGTGCCTTTTCCCAGACGCTTACGTTCTTTACCGCAACCTTATCAAGGAAGCCGTGCGTTACCGCGTAAACGATTGCAACCTGACAGCCGACGCGAACGGGCTCATTTCTGCCCTGCTTTAGCACCTCGACGATACGCTCACCAAGCGCAAGTCTTGCCTTGGTATCGGCGTCGAGGTCGCTTCCGAACTGTGCAAACGCCGCAAGCTCGCGGTACTGCGAGTACAGAAGCTTAAGCTCGCCCGAAACCTTCTTCATAGGCTTAAGCTGCGCCGAGCCGCCGACTCGGCTGACCGAGATACCGGGGTTGATAGCAGGCATAATGCCCGAGTGGAACAGCTCCGTTTCAAGGAATATCTGACCGTCTGTAATGGATATTACATTAGTCGGAATGTACGCCGAAACGTCGCCTGCCTGCGTTTCGATAAGCGGCAGAGCGGTTATCGAGCCTCCGCCGTACTCGGGTGCGACGCAAGCCGCACGCTCAAGAAGACGGGAGTGCAGATAGAATACGTCACCGGGGTACGCTTCACGGCCCGGGGGACGTCTTATCAGAAGCGACAGTGCGCGGTACGCTACCGCGTGCTTTGATAAGTCATCGTAAATTATGAGGACGTCCTTGCCCTGCTCGCGGAAATACTCCGCCATCGCACAGCCCGCGTAGGGGGCGATATACTGAAGCGGTGCACTCTCGGACGCCGACGCCGCGACGATAGTCGTATACTCCATAGCGCCTGCACGAGTAAGCTCGTTTGCAAGCTGAACGACGGACGTATTCTTCTGTCCGATAGCGACGTAGATACAAAGGACGTTCTGTCCCTTCTGATTGATTATCGTGTCAATAGCGATCTCGGTCTTACCCGTCTGACGGTCACCGATAATAAGCTCACGCTGACCGCGGCCTATCGGTATCATCGAGTCGATAGCCTTGATGCCCGTCTGAAGCGGCACGGATACGCTCTTTCTCTCGATTATACCGGGTGCCTCCGATTCAACGGGGCGCGTCTGGCTATATTCGATAGGTCCCTTGCCGTCGATCGGCTGACCGAGCGCGTCAACGACGCGTCCGAGCATACCTTCGCAGACGTGTTTGGATCCGTCATTACCCGTACGCTTGACCGTCGAGCCCTCGCGAATGGAGTTCTCGTTGGAAAGAAGTGCAACGGAAACGGTTTCGTTTTCGAGATTCTGCGCCATACCGAAGCTTCCGTCGTCAAACTCAAGAAGCTCGTTTGCCATACAGTTTTTTAGTCCGTACACTCTCGCGATGCCGTCACCGACGAGCACTACGCTGCCCGTTTCGGTCATCTCGATGCGCGACTTATAGTTTTTAATTTGATCTTTGATTATATTTCCGATCTCATCGGGTCGAAGATTCATTTTCGCAATGTTCCTTTCTTCGATTTTTTAGCCCGCGATAATCTCGCCGACCTCGGCGAGCTTTGTCTTAAGGCTTCCGTCCATAATAGCGCCGTCGACCTTTACGATAACGCCGCCGAGTATGGACGCGTCCACGTCGCATACAAGCTCAACCTTGCGGGAAAGACTTTTTTCAAGCCTTGCCGCAAGTGCCGTGCGCTCGTTTTCATCAAGCTGCGTTGCGCTCGTAACGTACGCCGTAGCGATACCGTCCGAGTCCTCGTAAAGCTTCAGGTATTCGTCTATGCACTCGTCAAGCTCACGGATATGTCCGCGCTCGCAGACAAGCTTCACAAACGACACCGCGTACTCGTGCATATACTCACCAAACGCCGCCTCGATAAGCGAAAGTCGCTCGTCGAGCGGTATGCTCGGCGCACACAGAAGGTCGGGATATTCGGGATTCTCGGCGCACAGATCGCGTACAGCCGTAAGGGACTCCGCGACCTCGCGCTTTACGTTTTCCTCTGCGGCAAGCGTGAACAGCGCCGCAGCGTATTCTTCAGCTATACTCGTCATTCGTCGGCTCCGATCTCTTTGGTAAACGAGTCGATAAGCTCGCGGTGAGTATCCGCATCAAGCTCGCGCTCGATTATCTTTTCGGCGAGCTTCACCGAAACGTCTGCGATCTCGCGCTTCATCTCGGCTCTTGCCTTCTTTTTGTCAAGGTCAATTTCAGCCTCTGCCGCCGCGATAATGCCGTCCGCGCGCTCACGCGCCTCGGCAACGAGCTTGTCACCGTGACGCTTCGCGTCGTCCGCCGCAGCACGGCGCACAGCGTCGGCGTCAGCCTCGGCGTGCGAGAGCTTTTCTTCATATTCCGTCTTACTTTGCAGAGCCTCACGCTTTGCCTCATCGGCGGCTGCATAATCGCCATCGATCTTGGCGCGGCGCTCGCCAAGCACCTTCATAACCGGCTTATAGAGGAATTTCTTTAATATAAGAAACAGTATAAGCAGGTTGGCAAGGCTTACGAGCATCTGCCATATGTTGACGGAAATTACTTCCATATTGCCCATTAAAGTCACCTGTGATTTCAGATGTTCTGGAGCAGAATGTTAACGAATCTGCCGGGAGCAAGGAATATAAGCAGAATTGCGATAACGAGCGCGTAAAGACCGGTGGTCTCGGCGATAGCACAACCCATAAGCATCGTGGTCGTTACGCTTCCCTTGGACTCGGGCTGACGTCCGATCGCCTCGCACGCCTTTGCAACTGCGTTACCTTCACCGATACCGGGGCCGATACCTGCGATCATTGCCATACCTGCGCCAAGTGCGCAAGCACCGAGAATAATACCGATTGCGAGTTCTAACATTTTTTTGTCCTCCATATTTTAAAATATAAATTTTTCAAATTTTATTTTGCAGCCTTTTTTGCCGCTTTTTTTGCCTTAAGTGCTTCCCAGTCGTCAACAGCAAAGCCGCCGGATACGTAAAGCATCGTCAGCATTGCGAAGATAAAGGCTTGCAAGCAGCCGCTGAATACGTCGAAATAGACCGACAGTATTGCGGGCAGACCAACCTGAAACAGCGGTATATCCGCTAAAAATCCCGGAAGCCAGCCAAGCACCATCTTCGAGAGTCCTCCAAGCGCCGCCGCTATAAGAACGGATATTACGCTTCCCGAGATAATGTTTCCGTAGTGACGGAATGCCATCGAAACGGGTGTCGCGACCTCGCTTATCACGTTAAGCGGAGCGAGCGCCACAGGCTCGCAGAAGCTCTTGACATAATGCCAAGGGCCGCATTTCATCTTGTAGTAGGTGATGAGCACAAATACGATTATCGCCCAGCCGCCGACTATATTCATATCCGACGTGGGCGGATACAGTCCGAGCAGCGATACAAGACTCGACAGTGCGGAAAGTGCCATTATCGAAGCGATAAACGGCGGAAAGCCGCCGAAATATTTGTCGTCGCCCATATTGGCACGAACCATTCCCTGCGTTTTCTCGACAACCCACTCGGCTGCCATCTGGCGCTTGGTTTCAACGCCGGCGCGTATACCGTGCGTGAAGTAAAGGCACGCAAAGAATATCGTTATCATAACAAGCCACGAATTGACCTGCGATTCAGTTATCGGAAAATCCTGCAGCGGCATCGGAATTACCGTGAATATCTGTGCGCCGGCAATTTCAATTCCGTTTGACGCGGGCCGCGTCAGCACCTCGAGCACTATACCGAAAGCGAGCGGCAATATCATCATCACGATATAACAGATATCGGCAATACGAAATCCCGTGCTTCTGTTTTTATTCATTTTCGGTATCACCAGCCTTTTCATCTTTTTTCATAAACAGAGGGCGAAGCTTTGCAGCGATACCCGGAAACAGCATCGGCACAAGCAACGCGATAATATTAAAGCAATCAAAGAGGAATCCTAACACCGCCGCCGCAACGAGCAAAAGGTTGCGAAGCGTGAGCGAAAGCTTCATCAGATCCTTCGCCTCTTTTTCCTCTTTGCCGAGTGCGTTTTGCACTGTAATGCCTAGAAGGAAGAAGTGGAGCATCGCCGCACCGCCGCCAAGGAGATTACCCCAAAGCACGGTAATATCCCACCAGCCGCCGACAAGGAACACCGCCTGCATAATCACCGACAGGATTATCTCCCACGCGAAAATATACATAGTTTCGCGAAGGACGGTCGCATCTATTTTCTTCATACGAGTAAGGCTCACCTCCTGCGAGCAGCAATATAGTACACTAAAGTTTATTATACCACATATTTGCCAAATTAGCAATAGCTTTAAAGGAAAATTTTGTTTAGAGACTGTGATTTTTTTAGTGATTTAGCACATACAAGTATTCGCCCCCAAAATTTGTCCGAAAAGCACTTGACAAGCCTACGAAATAGTGATATCATTATTAAGGAATATTATGTTCTATAATAAATTTTTTACATAAAAGAGAGGTACTCCAAATGAAAAACTTCAACGGCGTATTCACCGCCCTCTTGACTCCGTTCACCGCTGACGGCAAGGTTAACGAAAAGGCTCTTGCACGTCTTATCGAGCGCAACATCAAGGCAGGCGTTGACGGCTTCTACTGCTGCGGCTCTACTGCAGAGGTATTTATGATGACCAACGATCAGAGAAAGGGTCTTATGCAGACTATCGCTGACATCAACGGCGGCAGAGTTACCCTTCTCGCTCACGTTGGTGCAGTTTCCACCGACGAGTGCGTAGACCTCGCAAAGACTGCTGACGCTATGGGCTACGATGCAGTTTCCGCTGTTGCTCCCTTCTACTACAAGTTCAGCTACGACGAGATCGTTGAGCACTACAATGCGATCGCTTCCGCTACTCCTTTAAAGTGCATCGTTTACAACATTCCCGCATTCTCGGGCGTAAACTTCTCCGCACAGCAGCTCGGCGACCTCATCGCAGGCGACAACTTCCTCGGTCTTAAGAACACCGCGCTTGACTGCTTCACCATTGAGACCGTTAAGAGCCATCATCCCGACAAGGTTGTTTACAACGGCTACGACGAGATGTTCCTCTCCGGTCTTGCAGCAGGCTGCGACGGCGGTATCGGCTCGACCTACAACTTTATGGCTGAGAAGTACGTTAAGATTCAGAAGCTCTTTAACGAGGGCAAGATGAAGGAAGCTCTCGCTGTTCAGCACGAGTGCAACGAGATCATCACCTCGCTTTGCAAGGTTGGCGTTATGGCAGGCGAAAAGGCTGTTCTTAACATTCTCGGCTACGACTTCGGCGAGTGCCGCAAGCCCTACAAGAGCTGCGACAAGGAAGCTTACGCTCTTATCGAGCGCGAGATCATGCCGTTCGTTATCGCTGACTGATTTTAAAGCTGAAAAGCACCGCTTCGGCGGTGCTTTTTGTTTTTCGTATAACCTCGCGCGCTCTGCGCACTCGGGGACGCGACCACGCGCTCTGCGCGTGGGGAGACGAAAAGGGAGAGGAGGAATTGCCTCATATCGCCGGAAACTCCTCCTCTCCCTTTTAAACCCTCTTCTCTACTCGGCTACGCCGCCTAAAAGAAGGCGGCGGGATAAAAGGGTAGCTTTGCGTGCGCGACGGTGCGCGATTCGGCGGCTAAAAGGCTCGGCGGTGCATACCGTCCGCGCGGCACAACGCGCCGCGATTCAATATTAGCTTGTGACGCCGCGTGGAGCGCTATCGCGCACACATGGCTCTCGGCGCGACGCGCAGCGTACGCGCCCTCCCGCGGCTCCGACTAACTTGGCGCGCAGCGAAGCGTCCGCGCACGGGTACCCACTCCTAACGTGACTTCACCATCGTCCGGTACCGCTAAACAGTTGCCGGGATGCAGGGCTCCCTGGCTGACGCAGTTGGCTTTGCCAACTGCAGCGGGTACACGAAAATCGGAGCGTAAAATAAGGGATCGGCATCGAGAGCGATAACCAATCCCTTTTCTACTCGCAACCAAGATGTGATGGCGAAGCCAATTTGAAGTTTTTTGCTGTCGGTGAAACCGACGCTTTTCATTTCAAAAAAGCCGCGTTCCCCTTATTCTCCGTCTATAATAACATTCACATAACGAATGATACCGTTACCCTTGAAGATGAGGTTAACGGGGCCGTCTGTTTCGATGCCGGTCATATCGTATTCGAGCGGAATGAAATCGGTGAGAATCATCGGGTTCTTGCCGATGATGCCGATAACGCGCTCGCATTCCTTGCCGACGACGTTCTGCACCTTGCCGATAGTGAGCGTAGGCGCTTCTTCCATTTCGCCGTCGAAGTCGATGACCACGCGAACCTTGTCGGTCGGCTTTACACAGCCAAGCTCAAGCGGCAGATCTGCAATCGCCTTGACAGTAAGCGGAAGCGGCTTGTACTGATTTTCCGGATACGCCGCGATGTCCTGATACGTAACGAGGAACTCGCGGTGTCCGCTGTGACAGTTATCCTTGTTCACCGCCCACGATGCGTGATTTCGGGGAGTGTCGTACTCGTGATTGGTGAAGTAGATACCGTCTGCACCCTGTGCGTAGTAGGACGCCGCGTATGCCTTCGTCTGCTCGGGGAGCGTCTGGGTGCCGCGCAGATTGCGGTGCTCGATGCCGCCGATGATAGCAACGTCGTCGCCGAGCCAATCGCGCCACTTTCTTATCTGAAGACCGCTGTCGCTCACTGCCCATCTCGGCGTGGGAACGACCACGTCAACAAGTCCCTCGTCGACCATCGTCTTGATGTCAAAGCCGAACTGATACGCGTCTATCGGAGATGCCGCCGTTCTTATCGAAATCTTAATATCGTGTCCGCAACGCTTTTCGATCTCGGTAACGTACGCCTTTATCTCGCGTATATAGTCGAGCATAATCTCCTGTATGCCCTTATCCTTTATGTAGTCAAAGCAGTATATCTCGCGCATAAAGTCAAGCTCTATACCGAATACGTCGTACTTTCTGTTGAGCATCTCCTTGATATAGCCAAGGAGCGCGTTCTTGTAGCGGGGGTACTTGAAGCTGAACGCGTTGCCGTAGCCGGGATAGTGCTTGGTTACGATGTGGCGTGCCTCAACCTCCTCGTAGAACATATCCGAATGCAAAAAGGACGTCGCGTCGTCGTTGAAATGCACGTCGTTCATACGGAAGGTAAGCCACGGTCTGATGCCAAGCTCGTGCATCACGTCGATAAACACCTGCACCGCGTCCACGTTGTGCACCTTGAAGCAATTATAGAGATCGGCAAGTCCCGAATAGTCGACGTCGTGACCGTTTTCCTTCTTCTGAAGGTACTTGTCACCGCGCCACATAAACGAGTCGTTCGGCGTCATTGCGGTCTGCTCGAAAACACCGATAAGCACGTCGGTCACAGCGCCGTCGTAGCAGCCAAAGCCTGCGCGAAGGCTCGCCTCTATCTCTTTGGGCGTATTACCCTTGATGTAGCCGTACCAGTTGGGATCGCGGTTGACCATAACCGCGTTGTCATACCATTTTGTCATTGCCATTTTAATTTTCTCCTATAACTTTTTACTCAGAAATCACCGTAAGTCTTATATAGCTGATAAGTCCGCTTCCGACAAGACCGACAACTGCCTTGCCGTCGGTCGAAAGTCCCGTGAAATCAAATTCAAGCGGCGTGTGCGGTGTCGGATAGACCGGATTTCCTCTGAAATCGCTCAGAGTTATCGGCTCGACTACGTTCCTCGAATTTGCTCTGAAGCCGTTTATTGATATTTCCGGCAGCTCTTCGCCGTCAAAGTCGATAAGCAGCGTCACCTTGTCAGTCGGCTTTATCTTGCCGATTTCAAGCGGAAGAAAGTTGCTGTAGCCGATTCTGAACGGAAGCGGCTTGTACATGAGCACCGGATACGGACCGCAGTCCTGATACGTCACGACAAAATCGCGTCTGCCCTCGTAGCAGCTGTCGCGGTTTACGCACCAGCAGGCGCGGTTGTGATCGGTATAGTACTCGTGATTATTAAAGTAGATACCGTCGGCACCCTGCTCGTAGTATGCCGCCGCGTACGCCTTTGCGTTTTCGGGAGTGTTGTGTGCCTTCATTTGCGGTGTTGAAGCGTTTATCATCTCGATACCTGCGATGATTCCGACGCTCTCACCGATAAGCGCTTTCCACTTTCTGATCGGCATCGCGCTGTCTGTAGTGCCGAAATGCGCGGTGGGAACCACAACGTCAATGAGTCCCTCGTGTGCCATAGCCTTGATGTCAAAGCCGAATACGTACGCATCCTCGGGATCACGACAGGTGCGAATAGATATTTTTATACCGTGTCCGACACGCTCCTCAGCTGCAAGTGCAATTTTCTTGACACTGCGCATAAAGTCAAGCATTATTTCCTGAATGCCGTCACCGTCGCCGAAATAGTCAAAGCAGTATATCTCGCGCATAAAGTCAAGCTCGATACCGAACATATCGTACTTGTCGAGTATCTCGCCGATATATCCGAGAAGCGCCTCTCTGTAGCGCGGATATTTAAAATTGAACGCGGTTTTGTAGTAGCCGTAGTCGGCGCCGACCATCTCGCCTGCCTCTTTTGCCTCATAGTAGAGGTTCGAGCGCAGGAACGAGGTGTCGTCTGAGCCGAAATGCACGTCGTTGACACGAAGCGTTATCCACGGTCTGATACCCTTTTTCTTCATCTCGTCAATGAATATCTGCACGCCGTCAACGCCAAACTCCGCG
>JAZSJI010000061.1:0-10372 GCA_045534235.1 Candidatus Flemingiibacterium sp.
AGTTTTGATAAAAAGTTGAGCCTATTTCACGCATAAAATTGCGTTAAGATATTGAAATTTACAGTTTTTCGTGTTATGATAATAAGGTAAAGAATTATTTGCCACACGGAGGACATCAAAATGGTAGAACTTATTCGCGGCGGCGCATATCTCGTTGACGGCAACGTGCTCGTGCCGGACGGAGCCGTAACAACGGCAAAGCTTGCCTCGCTCGGCAAGGTCGGCATCGACAAGGACACCGCAAGAAAGAACACGATGGCGTACGGCATACTGTCCGCACACAACACCGCAGAGAGCGAAAACGATCTTAAGATCAAATTCGACGCTATGGCGTCGCACGATATAACCTACGTCGGTATCATTCAGACCGCTCGCGCAAGCGGACTTGAGAAATTCCCGATACCATACGTGCTCACTAACTGTCACAACAGCCTTTGCGCTGTCGGCGGTACGATAAACGAGGACGACCACGTATTCGGTCTTTCCGCAGCACAGAAATACGGCGGAATCTACGTTCCCGCGCACATCGCAGTTATCCACTCCTATATGCGTGAAATGATGAGTGGCTGCGGCAAAATGATACTCGGCTCCGACAGCCATACGCGTTACGGCGCGCTCGGTACGATGGCGATAGGCGAGGGGGGCCCCGAGCTTGTAAAGCAGCTTCTCTGCCGCACTTACGACATCAAGCGCCCCGAGGTTATCGCCGTACATATGACCGGCAAGCCGAAGGCAGGCGTTGGTCCGCAGGACGTTGCGCTCGCAATAATCGGCGCTGTATTTAAGGACGGCTTCGTTAAGAATAAGGTGCTCGAATTCGTCGGCGAGGGCATCGCAAGCCTTCCGATCGAGTTCCGTAACGGTATCGACGTTATGACCACCGAAACCACCTGTCTTTCTTCTATCTGGGTAACCGACGAGGAAACCAAGCGTTACTTCGATCTCCACGGCCGCTCCGACGCATATAAGAAGCTCACACCCGGCGACGTTGCTTACTACGACGGCGTCGTAAAGGTCGACCTCTCGAGAGTCGAGCCGATGATCGCACTCCCGTTCCATCCGTCGAATACCTACACTGTAAGAAACCTCATCGACAACGCTGCCGACATTCTCTCCGAGTGTGAAAAGAGCGTCGCCGAGCAGCTTGACAACAAGAATATCAAGCTCTCTCTCGTCGATAAGATCACCAAGGAAGGCATCAGAGTCGACCAGGGCGTTATCGCAGGCTGTGCCGGCGGTACGTTCGATAACCTCGTTGCGGCGGCAGATATACTTGGCGGATATTCGACGGGTTGCGGCGCGTTCAATCTCTCTGCATACCCTGCAAGCCAGCCCGCATATATTGAGCTTGTAAGAAACGGATCGGCGGCAAAGCTTATGGAGGCAGGCGTAACGCTTCGCACCGCATTCTGCGGTCCTTGCTTTGGTGCAGGCGACGTTCCCGCGAACGGCGGTCTTTCCATCCGTCACTCCACCCGTAACTTCCCCAACCGCGAGGGCTCGAAGCCGGGTAACGGTCAGATTGCGGCAGTTGCGCTTATGGACGCTCGCTCCATCGCGGCAACCGCAAGAAACGGCGGTATCCTCACCCCCGCAACCGAGATCGACGTAGAGTATAGCACTCCGAACTACCGCTTCGACTCCACTGTTTACGATCACAGAGTATATCAGGGCTTTGGCAAGGCAGATACCGAGGCAGAGCTCAAGATCGGCCCAAACATCGCCGACTGGCCCGTAATGCCTTCCCTTACCGAGGACTTACTCCTTCGCGTCGCATCGGTCATCACCGATCCCGTAACCACCACCGACGAGCTTATTCCCTCGGGCGAAACCTCGTCTTACCGTTCCAACCCCTTAAAGCTTTCCGAGTTTGCGCTCTCGAGAAAGGATCCCGCATACGTCGGCAGAGCAAAAGAGGTGCAGAAGTTTGAAAAAGCACGCGAGGCGGGTGAGGATACTACCTCCGGCGAGCTTGCAGATGTATTTGCGAAGATTCGCCAGATCAATCCTGCAGTTAACGTAAAGAACGTCGGTATCGGCAGCGTGGTTTACGCGAATAAGCCCGGTGACGGCTCCGCTCGTGAACAGGCGGCGTCCTGCCAGAAGGTGCTCGGCGGCTGGGCTAACATCGCTATTGAGTACGCGACCAAGCGTTACCGCTCCAACCTCATCAACTGGGGTATGCTCCCGTTCCTCTTTGAGCGCGCAGACGACTTCGAGGTCGGCGATCACATTTACGTTCCGAATGCACGCGCAACCGTTGAAGCGGCAAAGTATGAGTTTGGCGCATACATAATCAAGGCGAGCGGCGAGGTTAAGCCGATTACGCTCCGTATGGGCGAGCTTACCGACGACGAGCGCACTATCATTCTCTGCGGCTGTCTTATCAACTACTACAGAGCAGGCAACTGATCCACTGATACGGAGGACTCCACAATGGAAGATAAAAGAACCTTTAGAATTGCAGACTACAACCTTGGCGACTATACCTGTGAGGGTATGGAAGACGGCTCCGACGAGGCTGCCGCGGCTATTCGCGAAATAATGGACAGCGTCGGCGCTGACGTTTGGGCAACGCAGACGGATATTCCGTTCTACGGAAGAAAAAACGGTCGTCCCGTAAAAAAGGTGCTGTTCGACAAATACAAAAATTATGCAGCACGCGGCACGTGGTATTATAACTACAAGGCGTTCATCACAAACCTCGACGTGAACGGTGTGGAAAAAATATTCTATACCGAAACGGACAACCGCTACAGCGACGGCAGATGCTACCGTCACCCGTGGTTCCTTACCGCCGAGATAATGCTCGGAGATACACCGGTACGCTTTATCAATATTCACGTTGACTGGGCAGATAATATTGCAAGGCGCGAGCAGTTCCGTCAGATAATCGAGTTCGCGAAGAAATTCGAGCACGCTATTATCATCGGCGACTTCAATCCCAACGACTGCACCGACGGCAAGGCTAACAGTCGCAACATTACTTACGCGGAAGATCTCGTACCTTTCGTTGAAGCAGGCTTCATTCCTGCAAATGCAGGCAAATGGGGCGTGCTTAACACCCTTCCCACCACAACGCACCCCGATCCCGTTCCGTGTGATAACATTCTTGTAAGCCCCAACATCAAAATAAACAAGGTTGACACCGTTGTTGCACCGTGGATGAACGACCACGCTATACTTTATATTGATATCGAGCTGTAAGAACGGAACTTTTTGCGATTTATTACGTCATATAAAGTACAACCTACAAAAGGAGAACCTTATTATGAAAAAATTTATCGTAACCGTACTTCTGCTATCCCTTGTCTGCACGCTGAGCATTTCGTGTAAAACCACGCCGTCAGGAAGTACAGCGGATACAACAGATACAACCGACACTATCGATACAACCGATACCCCCGACACAGCCGAGCCGCCGCACTCACACGAACACATTTTTGTTAACGAAAGCGGCAACGTATGTATCAACCACCATTACGGCAACAGAAGCGATTATAAGCTTGTGACAACTCCGGTGTTTTACGTCGGCGACACAGAAAATCTTGAAGATGACGTACTCGTATGGGGTGAGCTTTCGGGCGAGCATATTATAGTCCTCGCTTGGGAAAAAATGACCGAGAATATTGATGCCGTATCCCGTCGCCTAATAGTTTATACCAGCAAGGATATGGGTGAAAATTGGACAGGAAACAGCATCCTTCTTCCAACGCCCGTTTCCAGAGAAGCATCAGTTACTAATATGGAACTGTCTATGACGGCAACCACGGATTATACCACGGGCAGTATCCTCATAACCACCGACCGTAGTGAGGTATGCTTCTTTGTAACCGAGGACGGCGGCGAAACGTGGGAAATGCGTACGTATCTAACCCATTACGATTCTGTACACACGGGCAGACTTGTGGATGAGTCTATCGGATTTATTTCCTTCATTGCCCACGGCGAAAGCGGTCCCGAGGTGTTTATCACGGAGAACGGCGGCAAGGATTGGCGTCTGATGGACATTCCCGTACCTGACGGTTATACCGGAACAGGTGCTTACGTCAACAGTGTGTATAAATATAATGGCGTACTTGTGCTCGAAACCGTTTTCACGGAAGGCTACCTAAACTACGTATCCGTTGACCACGGTCAGACTTGGAACTGGGAACGCCACTAAAAATATTACTATCAGGAGGACAAACCAATGAAATTCAAGGATATGCCCTACGAGCGAATAGATCTTGACGCGCTCGGAAAAGAGCTTGACGCGCTCACCGAAAAGGTAAAGAGCGCCAAGGATGCTGATACGGTTATTGCCGTTGTACGTGAGCAGGAGAAATTAAGCGTTCACGCAATGACGATGATCTCGCTTGTAGAGGTTCGCAACTCTATCGATACGCGCGACGAATATTACGCAGCAGAAAAGGAATTCTACGACACAAATCTCCCCGCATTCCAGGAGCATTCGCAGAATTTCGCGCTTGCACTCTATGCTTCGCCCTTCCGCAAGGAGCTTGAAGCGGTAATAGGAGAGCTTTCGTTCGTAAACCTTGAGATGAGCCTTAAGACCTTCTCTCCCGAAATAATCGAGGAGCTCGGGCAGGAAAATAAGCTTGTGAGCGAATATCAAAAGCTCGTCGCTTCGGCAAAGATCGACTTCGACGGCAAAACACTCAATATCTCTCAGCTCGGCGCTTATAAGGAAAACGCAGACCGCGAGATGCGTCACGCAGCTTATAAGGCTGAAAGTGACTTCTATATGTCGCACGCAGAGGAGCTTGACCGCATCTTCGACGAGCTTGTAAAGGTTCGCACGACTATAGCAAAGAAGCTCGGTTTTAAGAGCTTTACCGAGCTTGCATATCTTCGCCGCACGCGCAACTGCTACAACCCCGAAATGGTGGCAAACTTCCGCCGTCAGGTCGTAGCCGACCTCGTTCCGATAGTTAAGGAATTAAAGCGCCGTCAGGCAGAGCGTATCGGTCTTACGCCCGACACTATGTATATCTACGACGATCCGTTCGGCTTCAAGGAGGGCAATCCGAAGCCAATGGGTACGCCCGACGACATTATGGCGGCAGGCAAGCAGATGTACGAGGAAATGTCGCCCCAGACCGCAGAGTTTATTAACTTTATGTACGACAACGAGCTTCTCGACCTCGTCGCCAAGGAAGGCAAGGCAGTCGGCGGCTACTGCACCGAGTTCCCCGAGTACAAGGCTCCGTTCATCTTCTCCAACTTTAACGGCACGTCGGGCGACGTTGACGTATTAACGCACGAGGCAGGTCACGCCTTCGCGGCGTACACGACCCGTAATTTCGAATTTATGGACACCGCGCAGCCCACGATGGAGTCCTGCGAGTGCCACTCGATGTCGATGGAATTCTTCGCTTGGAAATGGCTCAATCTTTTCTACGGTGATGACACCGACCGCGCAAAGTATATGCACCTTGAGGCCGCGCTCATCTTTATCCCGTACGGCTGTATGGTCGACCACTTCCAGCACATCGTTTACGACAACCCCGACCTCACGCCTGCACAGCGTCACGAGGAGTGGTTAAAGCTCGAGGCTATGTACCGCCCGTACATGAAATTCGACGACGTAGAGTTCTACGCAAGCGGCCGCACGTGGCAAAGACAGCTTCACATCTACCACTACCCCTTCTACTATATCGACTACTGCCTTGCACAGACGGTATCGCTTAACTTCTGGAGCATGTCGCAGAGGGATTATAAGGACGCGTGGGAGCGCTACTACAAGTTCGTGTGCGAGGGCGGCAAGAAGACCTTCGTCGGACTTTGCGGCGTGGCAGACATCACCGTGCCTTTCGCAGACGGCGCACTGAAGCAGATCTGCGAAACCGCAGCAGATTACCTTAAATAATAAAAGCCCCTCTCGGCAGCTGAGAGGGGCTTAATTTTGTGTATCAAAGGATAACCATCCCCATCGAAGCGAACGCGGCAAGTGCGCACGCTCCGCCAAAGAAAAGCTCACGCGGCGTGTGACGCTTCAGAGCAATCGACGACCAAACGACTGCTACAGCGACAAGGGCGCAGGGAATCGCCCATACCGGCCCCATAAAATATACCATAAAGAGAAGCGGTCCAAGTACAGCGCAAGCGTGCCCGCTCGCCTTAAGACGGAATATCTTGTTGAAGACCAGTAAAAGCACGACGGACAAGAGATACGACGTCACAATAAACTTGAATTCCTCGCTCGAACGGCTAATTACAGCATACGAAAATCCGATGATGTAGCCTACGGTACTCGTCACAAAGGCAAGTGCACGCTGACCGTCGCGTCCTTTTCCTTTAAATCCGGGAACGATCGGCTGAAGCGGATATGCAAGCGCGGGAACGAGCGCAAGGCATATAACCGCCACCAAAAAGTCAGCCACGCCTCTGAACGTCGTCCCGCGAACAAAGTATATGATCGCAAGCAAGACCGTTACAAGTATCGGCGGAACAGTAAGCACACGTAAAATCTTTGCAATAATATTTTTTCTCATTTCGTTTCACCTCAAAGCTTTTGTTGCTCTTATTATATCCCCTATGCCGGAATATATCAACCTACGCTTTGATTTTCTTCTCGACGGCTGAAACTGTTTACTCTACCAAAAGAAAAAACGGCTCTACGGATAGTAGAGCCGCCGCAAGAAGCACGTATCAGTCTGACTTTTTTGGAGATTGTCGCCTTATAAAGAAGCAAAGCAGAACGATAAGCTGGCCGGGGATACCAACAAGCAGAAGCTGCCAATAATTTCTTCCGGCTGACAGGAAAACAAAATATATCGCCGCAAGAACACTCCATACGAGAGCTGAGATAGCAACAAAACGCCAAGGCTTGTTCCCCCACAGAGCATTGAACACCGTGAGCAAAATCGCAGATGCAACGAGCGTATACGCGAATATGAGCGGATACGTAAAGCCCGCGAGGGACATTATCACAAAAGCAAGCGCGGCGACAGTCCATACGCCGAGAAGCGATATAAGCGATATGCTGACGTGGTTCACTCTTGCCTTTTTTAACGGAAGCTTTTTGTCACCGTCATGCGGGTGTAGCAGATAGTCTACACTGCAGCCAAACAGCTCGGACATTTTAAGAAGCACGCACGCGTCGGGGATGCCCTCAGCGCGTTCCCACTTGGAAACGGCCTTGTCCGAATAAGAGAGCGCTCCTCCAAGTTCAAGCTGCGTCATATTATTTTGTATTCTGAGCGTAGTGATATTTTTAGCAACCACACTCCGAAGCTCGTTATCCTGCACGAAAACGCCTCCCTTGCCTTTGTCATACATTAAGTATAATACATTTTCTGTATTTTTTCAATAAGCGGCGTGATAAGTTTTAAAAAAGTTTATTTTTTCTCCCACCATCACGGCACTTGATGCACAAAAACACATAAATTTTCCCGAAAAACACATTTCATAATAAGCAGTTGTGTGTTATAATTTCATCATAATGTAATTACGTGTACAAGGAGCACTTTGACATGGACAAAAAAGCAACATTTTTTATCGACGACGTTATATGGGTTTTCCGTGACTTGACAAGACAGCGCCCGAAATCACTGTGGGATAATCCCTTTATGGCGGTGCTCAAGAGGGCGCACGACGAGTATGGCGTTAAAACACAGCTTAATATATTTTACAGAACGGATTTCTTCTACGGCGACGATGAATTCACTCTCGCCGATATGACCGATGCATATAAGGCAGAATTCACAGCGGCAAATAATTGGTTAAAGTTCGGCTTCCACTCGAAAGAGGAATTCCCCGACTACCCGTTCATTAACGCCGAGTATTCCGACGTAGACAACGCTCTGAAGCGTATCTATAATGAAGTGTGCCGCTTTGCAGGCGAAGGCTCGTTTGCAAAATCAGTTGTGCCGCACTGGATTCCGATTTCCAAAGAGGGCATCAAAGCTCTCATTGACAACGGCATCCGCGTTACGTACGCTTCCTACGGCACCAAGATCGAGTGGGACGGCAATCACTCCTCACTTCCATACGGTCACTCGGCAAGACTTTTGCAAAACAGAAAGCCCGAGGCAAGCCCGTATAAAAAGGACACCAATATCGCCGTTATGGTAAACTCACTCTGCTCATACAACCACATTTCCGAAGCGGAGCAGGAAAATATATTCAGAAAATTTGCGACTGTGAAGGATAAAGAGCTAAATATAAGCTATATGCCCACGACGCAGCTCACACTGAACTGTGAAAAGCTCTCAACTATCAAGTCCGAGCTTTTAAAGTGCAATAATGACGAATATATATCTACCGCAACTCACGAGCAGTATTTCTACCCCGATTACTACGCATATCAGCCCGATTACGCCGAAAAGATCTATACAATGGGCAAGGTGCTTCGCGACGCAGGCTACTCGTTTATATTTATTGAAGATCTCCCCACAAACGCTTAACATAAAAATTCCATATATTTTTTTGATAATCCCTTGACAAGGACTACAGCAAATGCTACAATGGCAATTAGTGGAGTCCAATATTATACAAGAACAAGGAGAATTACTATGAACAAGAAGGCAGTATTTTTCATCGACGACGTTATATGGGTTTTCCGCGACTTAACAAGACAGCGACCGAAATCCCTGTGGGATAACCCCTATATGGGTGCCCTCAAAAAGGCTCACGACGAATTTGGCGTAAAAACGCAGCTTAACCTTTTCTACAGAACCTCGTTCTTCTATGGCGACGACGAATTCTCTCTCTCGGATATGACCGACGCGTATAAGGCTGAATTTGAAGCGGCATCCGATTGGCTGAGATTCGGCTTCCACTCCAAGGAAGAATTCCCCGACTATCCGTTTATCAACGCCGATTACTCTACCGTTGACAATGTGTTCAAGCGCATCTATAGCGAGGTGTGCCGTTTCGCAGGCGCAGGCTCATTCGCAAAATCTGTTGTTCCTCACTGGATCCCGATATCAAAGGAGGGATTACAGGCACTCATTGATAACGGCATCCGCATTACGTACGCCTCCTACGGAATCAAGGGAGAGTGGGACGGCAAGCACTCCTCGCTTCCGTACGGCTGGTCTGCAAGACTTTTACAGAACAAGAAGCCTGAATCGAGCGTTTATCAGAAGCATACTCAGGTTGCCTCTATGACAAAATCGCTCTGCTCCTATAACCATATATCCGGCGAGGAGCACGACTCTATAACCGGCAAGCTTGCGACTGTAAAGGATAAGGAGCTCGATGTGTACTATATGCCGTCAGCCGACCTTATTTTAAACAACATAAAGCTCCCCGTCCTTAAAGATGAGCTTTCAAAGTACACCGAAAACGAATACGTGTCCATCGGAAATCACGAGCAGTATTTCTACTCCGATTATTATGCATATCAGCCCGACTATGCCGAAAAGATCTATACAATGGGCAAGGTGCTTCGTGACGCAGGTTATACGTTTATGTTTATGGAGGAGCTCCCCACAAACGCCTGACCTTAGTACACAGCGAAAGGATAATTTATTATGGAAAAGAAAGCCGCATTTTTTATCGACGACGTTATCTGGGTTTTCCGCGATTTGACAAGGCAGCGCCCCGCATCTATTTGGGATAACCCTTTTATGGCGGTGCTCAAAAAGGCACACGACGATTATGGCGTTAAAACACAGCTTAATATTTTTTACAGAACGGATTTCTATTATGGCAACGACGAATTCACTCTCGCTGATATGACCGATGCATACAAGCCTGAGTTCGAAGCAACAGCTGATTGGCTTAAACTCGGTTTTCACTCAAAGCAAGAATTTCCCGACTATCCGTTCATTAACGCCAATTACTCTGACGTTGATAGCGTATTTAAGAGCATTTACAACGAGGTTTGCCGCTTCGCAGGCGCAGACTCGTTTGCCAAATCAGTAGTAACTCACTGGATTCCTATGTCAAGGGAAGGTGTGCAGGCACTCGCCGACAACGGTATTCGTACGACCTACGCGTCCCACGGAACCAAAACCGAATGGGACGGCAATCATTCCTCGCTCCCCTACGGCCATTCGGCAAGACTTTTGCAAAATAAGAAGCCTGAGTCAGGTGTTTATCAAAAAAACACCTTGGATACAGACGTCGCAAGATCACTTTGCTCTCACAATCATATCCCGGACGAGGAATACGATAGTATTCAGGGAAAGCTTGCCACAGTCAAGGACAAAGAGCTTAATATATACTATATGCCCTCAACCCGACTCGTTTTAAATCGCATTCCTCTCGGTGAATTATCCGACGAAATTTCAAGTGCCGCAGACTGCGAATACGTATGTGTGGGCAATCACGAGCAGTATTTCTACTCCGATTACTACGCATATCAGCCCGATTACGGCGAAAAGGTGTACGCGATGGGCAAGATGCTCTCCGATGCAGG